>PLYG01000306.1 GCA_003153335.1 Betaproteobacteria bacterium
GCCGCGCATAGCCGAAATACGGAATTGCCGCGGTGATGCGCCCGGCGCTGGACCGCTTGAGCGCGTCGGTCATCACCAGGATTTCCATCAAATTGTCATTCGTCGGCGCGCACGTCGACTGCAGAATGAAAACGTCCCGGCCCCGGACGTTTTCCATCAGCTCTATGCTCACTTCGCCATCGCTGAACCGCCCGACCGCCGCGCGCCCGGGTCGGATGTTCAAATAACGGCAGACGGCTTCCCCGAGCTTGGGGTTGGCGCTGCCGGTAAAGACCATCATGCGGTCATTGGCCATCTGGGCTCCGCGCTAAACGCATCCATCCTTTACGCACCGGGCGAAAATAAAGGCAGCCTGTTCCAGGTCTGCCTCGGCTGTTCTGGCTGGGGAGGTAGGGATCGANNCCTTACCACTTGGCGACTCCCCAAGCGAGCCCGCGACTATATCATTTTGCGGCGAATTCGCGCAAGGGATGATGGTGGAGACCGCGCGCCGAAAGCAGCGTGGGGCCGCCGGTGAGTGTTCCGGCTGCGTCGTGCGACTTGGGGGACCGGTCGTGGATCCCTTGCAAAAACTTCCAGTCGTCGCGCTGGCCGTCATTGGCGGCCCGCCACCCGGTCCCGGATTCGGGAAAGCCGCGGTCGATGATGCGAAAGACCGACGAACCCGATCCGGACATCCGCGCGGCGGTATAGGCAGTGCGCCCGGTCTTGCCAAAGTCCGCCTGGTCGAGCGCGGCGAGCGCGGTGGCGATCGCACTGTGCAGTCCTGCGGCGGCGGCCTGCAGATCATTCCTGCCGAAGCCGAGTGAAAAGGCGTCGGCGCCGGACGCGGGCGTATCCCGCTTTAGCTGCGGCGCCGCAAATATGTCAGCGGTTGCCACATGCACCGGCGGCACCTCGATCAGATAGGCCAGACGGGGGAGAGTGACCGGCCGCAGGACTTCACCGATTCCCGCGACGTGGGCGTTGGATCCGAAAATGAAAAACGGCACGTCGGCGCCCAATTGCAGCCCGATCCGCATCAACTCGGCGCGCGACAAATCGAGATTCCACAGACGATTCAGCGCCAGCAACACACTTGCGGCATCCGAACTGCCGCCGCCCAGACCCGCACCCAGCGGGATGCGCTTGGCCAGGGAAATCGTCGCGCCCTGCGTAGTGCCCGCATGATTCTTCAACAACTGCGCGGCACGATAAGTCAGATCGGATTCCACCGGCACGCCGGGCAGCGGGCGGGTCAGCACGATCCCGCCATCCTCGCGGCGCGAGAACGTCAGCGTATCACCGAAGTCCAGCAACACCATCAGGGATTCGAGTGTGTGATAGCCGTCGACGCGCCGGCCGGTAACATGCAGGAACAGGTTCAGCTTGGCGGGGGCCGGTACGGTGAGCGTGGGACCTTGCATGCTCTACTTCGGACTCCATTCCGAGATGATTATCCGGGCTTCGTTGTCTCCCTGAGTCAGCTGCAGCCGCGTCGGATACGCACCTGTCGTTTCATCGGCATACATGGTGTATTGAATCTGCCACCCGTTCTGCCAGAGCGTGACGGGACGCCCCATTACATCGCCTTCGGCGCGAAACGGCACCCGTGCAAGCGGCACGGCCTGCAGCCAGTAGGACAATGCCGCGACCGGCAGGGTCACGCCCAATGCGTCAGTCAGGAACTGCTCGGGATCGGATGTGAAGGTGCGCTGGCCGTCGGGAAGTTCGATTTCCGCTCCGGCCGAAGTCATGGTCATGCGCGCGGCGATCTGGCCCAGGGGCGTCAACAACTCGACGACGTCTTCGGCGGGCCTGTGCGTCCACGCAAATGCGCCGCTGAACCCGCGCTTGGCGTCGCCGGTGACACGGGCGGCGACGCGGCCGGCGGCAGTGAAATTCGCCGCAAACGGGCGTGAAGCCAGCGGCAAAAGTGGGATCGATTGATCGGGCAGAGTCGAGCAGGCGGCCAGAAGAAGGAATGCCGGGAGGAATGTCGCAAGTGCGCGAGGCCAAGTGCGGCAGGTGTACATCACCGACAACGCGGGAAGCAATTTCATCTCAGGAGTCTACAGCCTTGAACAACCCGGCCCCAACTCGGTCCAGGTGCAACGCGCCACCGCCCTCCACCCACCCTATTCTGCGACGCGCTTCATCGTCTCCGTCAGCACCGGATGCGAGGGCGATTCGATCAAAGCGTCGCGCCAGACCTTATGGGCGGCGTCGCGCTGGCCCATTTTCCACAAGACTTCTCCCAGATGCGCAGCGACTTCGGGATCAGGCCGCTTGTCGAGCGCTTTCTGCAGATACTCAACGCTTTTCGGGTACTGCCCCAGCCGGTAGTAACCCCAGCCCATGCTGTCCAGAATGAAGGCATCCTCGGGCGCTAGCGCGTGTGCCTTTTCGATCAGCTTCAGGCCTTCCTCGACGCGATCGGTGGTGCGATCGACCAGCGTATACCCGAGCGCGTTGTAGCCCTGCGCGTCATCGGGCTTGAGCGCGATGACACGCTTGAGCGCCGTTTCGGCCACGTCGAACCGGTCCAGTTTTTCCGCGGCCATCGCCAGGTCGTAGAGCAGTTCGGTGGATTCCGGATTGGACTTGGACGCGATCTCGAGCGCCTCGAACGCTTCCTTGTGCAGGTTCGCATCGCGCAGCACATTGCCCTCGGTCAACGCAAGCTGAATCCTTTGCTCGGGCGTCGCGTTCACCGCTTTCAGGTGGGCGCGCGCTTCGGCAACGGCTCCCATCTTGCCCAATGCCAGCGCAATGCGCTGCTGCGCGCCGAACCACATGTCGCCCTCGCCAACTGCGCGGTACCGTGCCAGCGCTTCAGGGAGCCGTTTTTGGTCTTCGTTGACCTGTCCGAGCAAGGTCAACACCCGGTCGCGATCCGATTCTTCATTGTCGAGCAGCTTGAGCAGCACGGTCTCGGCGCCCTTGTAGTCCTTCAACTCATAATTTGCGAGCGCGAGGACGTATTGCATGGAAACATCCTCAGGCCACTTGCTCACCAGCCCAACCAGCGCCTCCCGCGCGTTCTGCGTCTTGTTTTCGGAAAGCAGAATGCGCGCAAGCAGATAGCGCGAATCGTGCGCATTGGGGTAACGCGCCCCGAATTCGGTGAGGAACTTGATTGCCTGCTGGGGATCGGTGCGAAGCAGGAGTTCGCCCTTGATCTCCGCGGCCAGATCGAAGCCTGGCTGCAACTGCAGCGCGCGGTCCGCTGCAGCGATGGCCGGCTGCAACACCGCAAGCTCCTTGGTTTCAATTGCCAGCGCGGCTTGCGCCACCGCCATGTGCGCGTCGAACAAATCGTAAGGGCCCGCGACCTCGCGCACGACGTCGAACACTTCTCGCCGGTTCTTCTGGCTGCTCAGCACGCGGTTCAGGTTCTTGAATACTTCGGTCGGGTCTGAGGTCTCGGCGATCCATCGGGCGAGAAACTGCTTGGATTCGGTCAGCGGCCCCTGGCTGATCAGTACTGCGGCGAGCATGTTGCGCGCCTGGGCCGAATCGGGTTCGAGCCCCGCCCAGACCTTGGCCGCCTCCAGAACCAGGGCCGGCTGGCGCGCAAGCCTCGCGGCCTGCGCAGCCTGGCGGGCCAGCCGCGCATCCTTCAGATTGATTGCCAGTTCCAGGTAGATCTTGGCGGCAACGTCATATTCGCCGCGCTGTACCGCAACGTCCGCTGTCAGGACCTGGAACAACCGCGACGCCGACAGCGGGGATTTGTCTTCGGCGGCGGCACCCGGGCGCGAGTCGGCCGCCGGCTGCGCATGCGCCACTCCCATACAGACCGCGACAGCGGCGACCCCGAGCATCAGCTTGTTTACTGGCAAACCCATTGTGAATCCCTCTTAGTGTGGCCGTTGAAGTGTAATCTCTAAACAGTGAAATGTTTAAAATTTCCGCGCAGAGTCCAATCGCCGAGCGTGCCGCCCTCCCCGGCTTCGGCACCTCCGATTTACGCTATATTGCGGGTCACCACTACCGGCCCTTGTCACCCCCATGCCCGAACTGCCCGAGGTAGAAACCACTCGTCGCGGCATCGCGCCCCACGCCATCGGACGCACCATTACCGCAGTCGAGGTACATGACGGCCGATTGCGCTGGCCCGTACCCGAGACGCTCCCCGCAACACTCACAGGCCGTACCCTTACCCGGCTGGATCGGCGCAGCAAGTATTTGCTGTTTCGTTGCGAGCACCTGGCGCACGACCAACCGTCTGACCACGCCGGTACCTTGTTGGTTCATCTGGGAATGACGGGAAGCCTGCGCTGGTACTCGGATGCGACGGCCGCNNCCCCTTCGCGGCGCGCCCATGATCATGTCGATATCCGGTTCGAGAACGGTGCGGTGCTTCGCTACCACGACCCACGGCGCTTTGGCGCGATCCTGTGGGTGGGGGACCCGGTGGAACGGCATCCGCTGCTTGCCGCGCTGGGACCGGAGCCCTTTGAGATGGGTTTCAACGCCGAGGCCCTGCACAAGACACTTCGCTCCCGCACGGCTGCGATCAAATTGGCGCTGATGGACAACCACGTGGTCGTGGGCGTAGGCAATATTTACGCCAATGAAGCCCTGTTCCATGCGGGGATACGACCCACGCGGGCGGCTAACCGGGTGAGCCTGCGCCGGCTGGTGCTGCTGGTCGACGCAGTCCGTTCGACGTTGTCGGCAGCCATTGCCAAAGGAGGCAGCACCCTGCGGGACTATGTCGACAGCCGCGGCGAACCGGGTTATTTCCAGCTCGACTACTATGCGTATGGCCGGGCGGGATTACCGTGCCGGCATTGCGCAACACCGCTAAACGCGATCCGGCAGGGCGGCAGGGCAACAACCTACTGCCCCCGATGCCAGAAGTAATGCGTTTCGTTGGAAAGCGCTTACGTTTCAGGTATTTTGTGCTAAATTATTCACGTCAATTCCGAGGTATTCTGGGCAGGCGAACCGTTTCTGATGCGTCAGGTCTTTACATTTTCTGTGCCGAGCTCGATCCCGGAGTTCACTGATCGCCTGGGAGGATACCCGAGCGGGCACCTGCGCTTGCCCATCGCGGGAGACTTGCGGTGGGCTTCGCCCGATGGCCGGACGCCGCAGTCTTTCAAGTCCTTTTCGGCGCCGCCCGCCGTGGTTTCGGCGGGTCCGGTTTAAGGTATGCCATGGCGGCCACGGTGCAGCAGCCGGCTCGGTTCAGTGCTCAACTCGGCGCGTACAGCGCCTGGCGCGAGGAACTGATCGCCGGCGTTCGCGCGCTCCAGAACTGGCTCGTTGAACAGGAGTTGAGCAACGCACAAACCGAACTTCGGATTGAACGGCTGCTCGAGCGCCTCAGGGAAGACAAGCTGCAGGTTGCGTTTATTGCGGAATTCTCCCGCGGCAAGTCGGAACTGATCAACGCAATGTTTTTTGCGGAGTTCGGCCAGCGCATCCTCCCGTCGAGCGCCGGGCGGACCACGATGTGCCCGACTGAAATTCTATCCGAGCCCGCCACCACACCTTCGATCCGCTTGCTGCCCATCGAAACGCGCAAGCAGTCGCACCCGCTTTCCGAATGGAAAAAATACGCCGACGAATGGACGACCATTCCGCTGGACCTCGGCTCCGCGGAGTCATTGTCGCGCGCGCTCTCCCATGTGAGCGAGACGTTGCGCGTGAGCGTCGCCGAGGCGGCCGAACTCGGACTCCATGATGCCGAAGACCAGTTGGCGGCGACTGTGGTCCCGATCGACGGCAAAGTCGAGATTCCGCGTTGGCGCCACGCGGTGATCAATTTTCCGCATCCGCTGCTCAGGCAGGGCCTGGTTATCCTCGACACGCCGGGGCTGAATGCCATAGGCACCGAGCCGGAACTGACACTCAATCTGCTTCCCAACGCCCACGCGGTGGTGTTCATTCTCGCCGCCGACACGGGGGTCACCAAGACCGACGCCGAAATATGGCGCAATCATATTGCCGCCTCCGGCGCGTCCAGTCGCGGCCGCCTCGTGGCCCTGAACAAAATCGATAGCATGTGGGACGAGTTGAAAACCCCGGACGCCGTGGAAGCCGAGGTTCAGAAACAGGTCAGCTCGTGCGCGAGTATGCTGGGCTTGCCGGAAAGCCAGATTTTCCCCGTGTCGGCGCAAAAAGCGTTGGTCGCGAAGGTCAACGGGGATGCGGCCCTGCTTGCGCGCAGCCGGCTGCCGGAGTTCGAACACGCCCTTGCCCGGGACCTGATTCCGACCAAGCATGAACTGGTCGGCGAATCCTGCCTTTCCGACCTACGTGATATTACCTTGGGGCTGAGCGCCATACTGGAGACGCGGGCTCGGAACATTGCCGACCAGCTCTCGGAACTGTCTGCGCTGCGCGGGAAAAACGAAGACGTCGTGTTGATGATGATGAGCAAGGTCGCCGCGGAAAAGGCGCAATTTGAAAAGGCCCTGCAGCGCTTCATCGCCTTGCGCAGCGTCTTCTCCCAGCACACGAACGACCTGCTCACGCATCTGGGCATCGAAACGCTCAAGCGCGAGGCGAAGTCCACCCGCAAAGCGATGGAAGACGCGCACTTCACGGTCGGCCTGCGCGCCGCCATGTCCGGTTTTTTTGCCAATATCCGGACCAATCTGCTTGCCGCATCGAACCAGTCAGCCGAAATTCACAAGATGATGTCCGCGATGTACAAAAAGTTCAGCCAGGATCACGGGCTCGAGCTGTTCCAGCCGCAGCCGTATTCGACGTTGAGGTACCAGAAGGAAATCGACAGGCTCGAACACGCCTACAACGTGCATTTCAACACGCTCTGGAACATGGCGAGCAATATCAAGTTTTCGCTGATGCGAAAGTTCTTCGAAACCGTGGCGACCCGGATCAGGCACGTCTACGCAGTTGCCAACCGCGACGCCGACAACTGGGTCAGGGCGGTGATGGCGCCGCTGGAAACACAGGTGCGCGAGCATCACCTCCAACTGCGCAGGCGGCTCGAATCCGTCAAGCGGATTCGCAATGCCAGCAATGAGCTCGAAACGCGGATGCACGAACTGGCCGAAATGAAAAAGACAGCGGAAGATCAGAGCGAAGAGCTGAAACATCTGATCGCGCGCGTCGAGGGCGCGGTACGAACCCAGCAGACGCACACGCTAGCGCGCGACGCCGCGTGAACGTTTGAGGGCGAATCGTTCACCCGCAGGTCCAGCGCAGGCCCGCCGGTCGTGCCTGACCGTTCAGCCGCCGCACGCTCTGCTTTAGCTGCGGCCGCTGCGCTTAACGCCGATAATTCCGGCGTTAGCCTCCACTGAAACTTCGTTTTCGTAAGCGTCAATGAGTTCGCGCAGTTCGGAGGGCACCGGACTTGCCTTCCGCGTTGTGGGTACGGCATTCACGTAAATCAATTCGCCGCCGATCAAATGCTGGCCGCCCCGAAAGATCCCAAGTACAAAGTGCATGCTTGAATTGCCGATGCGCGCAACCCGAACGCCGATGTCGAGAATATCGTCGTAGTGCGCCGGGCCGTGGTATTCGATGCCGGCCTTCACCACAAAGAGATCAGTGCCCCAGCGTTCGGTGACGCCGGGATACGGAACACCGATACAGCGCCAGTATTCGGTAATCGCCACATCGAAGTAGGTCAAATAGTGGCCGTTGAAGACGATGTCCTGCTTGTCCACTTCGGCCCAGCGCACCCGCAACGTGTGCACAAAGCGAAAATCCCGTCGGGTCATTGCCGCCTCAGGTTACCTCGGGCTACCTCAGCCCGGCTTCGCGGCCATCAGAGCCTGATATTTGAGGCGCAGCTGGTCTTTGGACTCGACAAGCTCCGGATTGACTTCGATGCATTCGACCGGACAGACCTCTACGCATTGGGGCGTGTCGAAGTGACCGACGCACTCGGTGCACTTGGCCGGATGAATCACGTAAATCTCGGGTCCCTGCGAAATCGCGTCGTTCGGGCACTCAGGCTCGCACACGTCGCAATTGATGCACTCGTCCGTGATCAGCAGCGCCACTATGCAGCCCCCAGTTTCGGGTTCAGTTCCCGCGCCCGGACCCGGATCCTCGCCGCGACAATCGGGTGGACAAACTGGTCGACATCTCCGCCGAACCAGGCGATTTCACGCACCATGGTTGCCGATACGAACATGAACTTTTCGTCCGGTGTGAGGAACAGGGTTTCAATCTCGCGGTTCAGGCTGCGGTTCATGCCAGCCATCTGGAATTCATACTCGAAATCGGACGCGGCACGCAGACCGCGCAGCACGCAAGTTCTGCCGATCCGGACGAGAAAATCGTTCAGCAGGCAATCGAAGCTCCGAACGTCAACATTGGGCACGTCCGCCAGCACTTCCTTGGCCATCTCCACCCGGTCGGGAAGCAGAAAAAACGGCGCCTTGCGCTGCGACTCGGCCACGGCGACCGTGACGTGATCGAACATCTTTGCCGCGCGCCGCACGAGATCGTTGTGCCCGTGAGTGAACGGATCGAAGGTGCCTGGGTATACCACCCGCAGGTTGCTCATGATGATAGCTTTCGTTGAAGGTCCTCTTCGCCTACCGGGCTGTTGAAAAGCTACTGCGGTGGNNGTTTCTGCGCTCCGTGCGCCTAGCAACTGGCCATCCTCGCTACGCTTTTCAACAGCCCGCTAAGTTGCCTGCGACCCGACGCAACAGATGATAATGCACTTGCCCGGCGCGTTGGTGACGGAAAATCTCCCAGCCTGGCGGGGGTTGCACCCGCTGCCCCTGCTCGACATACAGCCATCCACCAGGATTGAGGCGGACCGGAAGCAGGGGCCAGAGTCTGGGCAGCCATTCGTCGCGGAACGGTGGATCCAGGAAAATCAGATCAAAACTGCGCATCTCCCGGCGCAGGAATACCATGGCGTCGGCACGGTGTGCTTCCAGTCCTTTCGCGCCCAGCGCGGCGGCGTTGTCGCGCAGGCTGGCCACGGCAAGTTCGCCTGCATCCACTGCAACGGCGAGTGCTGCACCGCGCGATAGCGCTTCGAATGAGAGCGCCCCGCTGCCGGCAAACAGGTCCAGCGTTGTCAGTTCGGGCAGTTCCTGACCCAACCAGTTGAAGAGCGTTTCGCGCACCCGATCCGGGGTCGGCCGCAGGTCGGCCGCAGGCGGAAAACGGAGCAATCGCCTGCGCCATTTCCCGCCGATAATGCGTACCTGATTCGGCGTGGACAAGCGAGGAGTAGGGCGCGGCATCGGAGCAAACAGTCGGGGGCGGTAGAATTATAGCTTCGCCCACTATTCAGATTGCGCCCGCGCACCCGATGTTTGACTGGCTTAAATCAAAAACCAACCCCGCACCGGCCGACCCGGTGCCGGAGGCCTCGTTGTCGTGGCACGAAAAGCTGAAAGCAGGGCTGACCAAGACGCGGCAGGCAGTAGGACTCACCCGGCTGTTTGCTTCGAAGCTCGACGAGGCGTCGCTCGAGGCCCTCGAGTCGGCCCTGCTGGGCGCGGATGCGGGTGTCGCAGCCACCACGCAGTTGCTGCAAGATCTGCGCGGCCGCTGGAAACAGCAGGGTGGCGAAGCCGGACCGGCGGAGCCCCGGGCGCTCCTCCGGGATGCGCTCGCCGACCTGCTGCAGCCCCTGGAAGCGCCACTGACCATAGGCGCCCAGCGCCCCTTTGTGATCATGCTGGCCGGGGTCAACGGTGCGGGCAAGACCACCTCGATCGGCAAGCTCGCCAGGTATCTGCAGGCACAGAACCATTCGGTGCTCCTGGCGGCCGGCGACACATTCAGGGCGGCCGCCCGCGAACAATTGCAGGTATGGGGTGAGCGCAACAACGTGTCGGTGATTGCACAGGAGGGCGGCGACCCCGCTGCGGTCATGTTTGACGCAGTGCGGGCGGCGAGAAGCCGGGGCATAGACGTGGTGCTCGCGGATACTGCAGGCCGGCTGCCTACGCAACTCCATCTGATGGAGGAGCTGAAAAAGATCAAACGGGTCATCGCCAAGGCGGAACCCGGCGCGCCGCACGAAGTGCTGCTGGTCCTCGATGGCAATACGGGCCAGAACGCGCTGTCGCAATTGCAGGCCTTCGACGCGGCGTTGGGCGTGACTGGCATCGTGCTGACCAAGCTTGACGGAACCGCCAAGGGCGGGGTGATCGCGGCAATCGCCAAGTCGCGGCCGGTCCCCTTGCGTTTTATCGGGGTCGGCGAAGGGGTCGACGATTTGCGACCTTTTGTGGCCCGTGAGTTCGCCGCCGCATTGCTCGACGAATGATCGAATTCACCGGCGTCGTCAAACGCTATCCCGGATGCCGGGAGGCCTTGAAGAATGTATCGTTCGCGGTACAGCCCGGCGAGTTCGTCTATCTGACGGGGCATTCGGGCGCCGGGAAAAGCACGGTGATGCGTCTGATTGCGGCCATCGAAAAGCCGACCGCCGGTACGGTGCTCGTCCATCATCAGAATGTCGGACGTTTGTCCGCCCGGAGCATTCCCTTTCTGCGGCGGCAGCTTGGAATGGTGCTCCAGGACCACCGGCTGCTGTTCGATCGCAGCGTGTTCGACAATGTGATGCTTCCGCTCCAGATCGCCGGGATGGACCGGCGGGAGGCGGGACGGCGGGCGCGGGCGGCGCTCGACAAGGTCGGGCTGCAGGGCCGCGAAAAATCGAATCCAATCACCCTGTCTGGCGGCGAGCAGCAGCGCGTCTGTCTGGCGCGGGCGGTGGTCAACCGCCCGGCGCTGTTGATTGCCGACGAACCGACGGCAAGCCTGGATGCCGGCTATGCCAACGATATTCTTGGCATTTTTCGCGATTTTCACAGAGTGGGTGTAACAGTGCTCGTCGCTACGCATGACGAATCACTGATCGCCCGATTTCCGGGGCGAATGCTGCGACTCGACCAGGGAATTCTCGCCGGATGAGGGCTTGGCTGCACGCGCATTTTGATGCAATCGCGCAGACGCGGCGCCAATTTTGGCGCCGGCCCGTCGCCGCCTTTTTGAGCGCAGTCGTGATCGGGGTCGGCCTGCTGTTTCCGGTGGGCGGCTACATTGTGGCGGCTAACCTCAAGGTGCTGGCCGTGGGCGCCGGCACGGATCCCCAGATCAGTGTTTTTCTGGCACCCGACGCCAGCGCTGCGGAACGGGCAGAGATCGAGCGTCGCCTGCGCCTGGAACCTGGGGTCAGGAATTTCCGGTTTATCGGCAAGGATGCGGCGCTCAAGGAGCTTCAGACGCGCACCGGCTCCGACGACCTGATGTCGGGACTGGCCAGCAATCCGTTGCCGGACACCTATCTCATCACCCCGCGCGAAGCGTCTCTTGTGGCGCAGGCAAGGCTTGCGGATTCTGTACGGAACTGGCCCAGGGTGGTCGAGGTCGATGTCGACGCCGTCTGGTCTGACCGCCTCAGAATGCTGGCGAAGACGGGCGATATTGTTGTGTTGGGCCTGGGTGTCGTGCTCGGACTGGCAATGCTGGCGATCAGTTTCAACACCATCAGATTGCAAGTGCTTACTCGCACCGAGGAGATTGCCGTGCTTCGTCTATTCGGAGCCACTCCCTCCTACGTCAGGCGCCCGTTCCTGTATTTTGGCGCCCTGCAGGGGGTCGCGGCCGCGCTGTTTGCCTGGGTTGTGGCCGGTGGCTCGCTGTGGTGGATCGAACCGAGGCTGGCGGCGCTCTTGGATGCCTATGGCTTGTCCAGCCGGCTCGCCGGGCTCTTGCCAGCGGACGGCTTGGCACTGCTCGGGTTCTCGGCACTGGTAGGCATGCTGGGCGCCTGGCTGGCCTTAGGGGAGCACTGATGGGGCCGGCGTGCGGAACTTTCAAGGGGTATTAGCACTCTTATGCTGCGAGTGCTAAAATTGCCACACGAACAGAGCGTCCAGGAGGCGCGAGCATGACGAACCAGACTATGGCATTGAACTTCCCGGTCCCTTCTACATTGGGGAGCCTTGATCAATACATCCAGGCCGTGAACCGTTTCCCGCTGCTGTCGGCGAAGCAGGAACGCGATTTGGGCACCCGGCTGCAACAGAATAACGACCTGGATGCCGCCCGGCAAATGGTAATGTCTCACCTGCGGCTCGTCGTGGCGGTGAGCCGCCAGTATCTGGGCTATGGTCTGCCGCAGTCTGACCTGATCCAGGAAGGCAACATCGGNNTGGATCAAGGCCGAAATGCACGAATACATCCTGCGCAACTGGCGGATGATGAAAGTTGCGACCACCAAGGCGCAACGAAAACTGTTCTTCAACTTGCGCGGAATGAAAAAAAGCCATGTGGGGCTCACGCGCGAGCAGGCAAATGAAATTGCCAAGACGCTGAAGGTCAAGCCGGAAGAAGTATTCGAAATGGAAATGCGGCTGTCCAGCCAGGATATTGCGCTCGATCCGCAACCGAATGATGAGGGCGAAAGCGTTTCCCCGCTGGCGTACCTGACCGACGCCGACGACGAGCCGTCGCGCATTCTCGAGCGCGCAGAGAACGAGCGGAACAAGTCGGCCGGACTGGCCAAGGCGCTAGCGACCCTCGATCTGCGCAGCCGTAAGATCATCGAGGCGCGCTGGCTGAACGAGGGCAACGAATCAACGCTGCAGACCTTGGCCAACGAATACGGCGTATCGGCAGAACGGATACGGCAGATCGAGGTCAAGGCGATGAAAACCATGCGCGCGCAAATCGGCGCTCTATAGGATCGCTGGTTTCACCACCATGTATGCGCCGCCGGAGCAGTCCGGCGGCGTTNNGATGGCCATATGCTAGGCCTCAGTTGGCAAATGAGGCGCGCAGAAACCGGAGCGTACAAAGGCGTACGTGAGGATTTCGAGCACCGTCTCATTTGGCAATAGCGGCCGCAGATGGCCACCGCAGTAGCTTTGCAACAGCCTGCTAGTGTTCCTCGTGCCTGCGCAGAAACCGGATATTGAGCTGCTTGAGCTTGCGATACAAGTGCGTCCGTTCGAGGCCGGCGCGCTCGGCGACTCGGCTCATGTTGTTCTGTTCCTTGCCCAGCAAGTGCTCGAAGTAAAGGCGTTCGAACGCCTCCCGCGCCTCGCGCAACGGCAATTCGAAAAAGCGCGTTGCAATCCCGGAGGCCGGCGCCGGCTCGCGGCCACCGGAGAGCAGCGCGTGCACATGGTCGCTGCCGATTTCGCCGGCGATCGTCTGTGTCAAATTGGTTATCACGCCATCGAGCTGGGCATGATTGCCCGGCCATGGCGCGGCCCTGAGAACCTCGATTGCACCTTGGGAAAACGGTGTTGGCGCGCTTGCGTCGGCGCCTGTGAGATCTCGCCACTTCGCCTCGACCAGAAACGGAATATCGTCGGTGCGCATCCGCAGCGGCGGCAGCGTGACTGCCCCGGCCGTCAATGCAGCGAGCAGACCGGCGTCGAATTTGCCCTCGGTAGCCAGACCACCGAGCGCCTCCGAAGTGCTGCAGACCAAGCGAAGCGCATATTTCTCGAACTTGGACAGGACGAACGCCAGACCCTTTTGCTCCATCCTGCTGTAGTTCCCGATTTCGCTGCAAAACAGCACCCCACCCGAAGCCTGTTGCAGAACATCGAGCGGCGCATTGATCAGCCGCTGTCCGCTATCGAGCCTGACCCAGGGCGCACCCGAAAATCGCAGAGCCTGCGCGCAGCTTTCGAACGGGCTTCCAGGCTCGCCGGTGAGCAGTATCGGGCGCTTGGCCATCAAAAAATGCTGCAGCCGGCGCTCGACATCGGCGATCTGGGGGCTCGTGCCGATTCGGCGCAAGTCCAGCGGCGGCGGCGCGCTGGTGTCCTTTTGCTTCAGCGCCCGGCCCACCGTGGCCAGCAACTTCTGCAACGCAACGGGCTTTTCGAGAAAGTCGAATGCGCCGATCCGGGTGGCCTCGACGGCGGTTTCTATCGTGCCGTGGCCCGAGAGCATGACCACAGGCATGGTCAACTGCCCGGCCGCGGCCCACTCGCGCAGCAGCGTGATGCCGTCGGTATCCGGCATCCAGATGTCGAGCAGCACCATCGACGGCCGCGAGTGATTGCGGTACGCACGCGCCGCGCCCGCATTTTCGGCCAGCTTGACCGTATAGCCTTCGTCTTCGAGGATTTCGGAGAGCAATTCTCGTATTCCGACTTCATCGTCAACCACCAGAATTTCGTTTAGTGTAGCCATGGCTCCTGACCTAACAACTATGCGGCCGCCGCGATCGGCGGCAACGCAATACTGACTTGCGCCCCGGTGGGGGTCGAATTCTCGATGTGCACTTTGCCGCCGTGCTCATCGATGATTTTTTTCACTATTGCAAGCCCCAGACCAGTCCCCTTGGGTTTGGTGGTCACATAGGGCTCGAAGATGCGATCGATCATCGCCGCCGGAAAACCGGTTCCCTGGTCAGCGATGTGCAGCCAGAACATGTCGTCCCTGTTTTCAGTGCGTATGTCGATGCGCGGATCGGGTTGATCCGCCTGCGCATCCAGTGCATTTTGCAGCAAATTATGCACGACTTGGCGCAGTCGCGTCGGTTCGCCGTGTATTGTCGCCTCCTGGGCGGCCAGATTCAGATGAATATAGGGGCGTTGATGCTCATAGAGCCCGAGGATGTCCAGCAGCAGCGCATGCACGTCCACGGTCTGCATGGTGCCCGGAAGCGGCTGCCGCGCGTAGATCGCGAAGTCGTCCACCATATGCTTCATCGCATTGACCTGGGTGATGATGGTCTGCGTCCCGCGCCTGAGCACTTCAGCGTCAGATGCGGAAAGTCTGTCCGCGAGCTTGTGCTGGAGGCGTTCGGCGGAAAGCTGAATGGGCGTCAGCGGGTTCTTGATCTCGTGGGCCAGCCTGCGCGCCACTTCCGCCCACGCGGCGTCGCGCTGGGCCTGCATCAACTCCGACACATCGTCGAAGACGACGACGTAGCCGCCCTGCTTGTCGTCTTCGATGCGCGTGCCTCGCATCAGCAGCGTGCGCCGATTGCTGTTCACGACCAGTTCGGCCTGCCTTTGCCACTGTCCGCCTTCTGCGGCGGCGAATCCTTCGTGGACGATATGCGCAAATGCGGTCAGAGCCGGCTGATGGTCGCGCCACTCGTCGAATGTCATGCCCTGCAGCGCCGACATCGGCTGCTGCAGAATCACGGCCGCACTGTGATTGGCCGAACGCAGCCGGAAGTCGCGGTCGAACGCGAGCACGCCGGCCGAAAGATTGCGCAGCAGATTCTCGAGAAATGCGTTTGCGGTTTCGATCGCATGCTGATTGTGCAGGGCCCGTTCCCGTCCTTCCGCGAGTTGCTCGGTCATCCGGTTGAACGAGTCCGTGAGCACGCCAAGCTCGTCGTGGCTTTGCACGGGATGCCGGCGGCTGAAATCGCCCTGCGCGACGGCACGCGTCCCCTCCGCCAGCACCCCCAGCGGCTTGCTGAGCTTTTCCGACAGCACTATGGCCAGCCCCAGAGCCGATAGCAGGGCGAGCAACAACGTCAGCGTCAGCGTGAGACCATACAAGCTCTTCAGCGCACCCAGCGAATAGGCACGCGCCTGGTAGTCGCGGTAACCGGTTTCGACGATGTCGGCGTATTCCTGCAACTGCTTCGGCACCGGGTGCATGAGTTGCAGCACCCGGAGCGGATCTTCGGAGTTGGCAAAATTGACCGGCACGATGGCACGCAAAACCAGCAACTGCTCGGGAAGCGAATCGAGACTGGTGGTGGTTTGCTGCATGCGCGCGCGCCGTATGGCTGCCGCCGGCACTGGCTCCGGACGCATCGCCGCAAGCGTACTGGCCGAGAAGGCCACGACGTTGCCGCGCTGATCGTACAACGCCACTTCGCTGATGTCTGCCTGCTCGCGCAGCCGGTTCAGCCGCAGCGACAGCGCGGCCGGGTCGGCTTCGCTCAGCGTGACCGCCATCTGCTGGCCCTTTTTCTCCAGATCCTGCAGCAGGTAGTCGAGGGCATTGCGTCCGAGCTGCATACCCCCATCGAGCGCACGGTCGACCTTGATATTGAACCACGACTCGATGCTGTTGCCCAGAAAAGTGACAGATACGCCATACAGCAGCGCTCCGGGCAGGATGGCCATCAGGGCAAACAATCCCACGAGACGCATCGCGAGCTTGGCACCGAACACGCCGTTGCGCCAATTGCGGAACATGCGCCAGAATTCGCGCCCCACCAGCAGCACCAGCACGACGACAATCAGACCGTTCAGGATCACCAGCAAATTCAGCTGTTGCGCAAAGTGCGCGTCGTTGGCGCTGGCAGTGGCAAGAAGAAAAAGCAGCACGCCGCCCAGGCAACCGACGACCAGCAGAAGGTAACGCAGCACCCTTGTCGCTCTCGGACTCACGGCGTAAAGCTCCACCGCACCCAGTCCGATTGGAGGCTCCAGTCGCGCGAGGTCAGCGCGCTAATCTGGAACGGCTTGGGCAGTTGCGTCGTATCCAGACGCAGCCGCACGGCAGCCTCGTAACGCACGCCCTTGGACACCGCCGACTTGTCGATCACGCTGCGGCCCCTGACCCGGGAGATCAGCCGCTGCGCCTCTTCGAGCGTCGGCAGATTTTGATAAAAGGCACCCCCGGTAGAGAGCCGATACTGGCGAGTCAGCGCGTTATACGAGAGGCGATAGCTGAGGGTATTGCTGACTACGGTATCGTCGATCCAGTACCAGCGCGGCTGCTGCAGTTCGAATTCGACGACGAAGTAGAGGGGGACGCCTCGCACAATGGCTTCTTCGAGGGTCGCGTTGAGAACGAGATCGAAGTCGGCGTCGAGCACATAGCGATCCTCTTCCAGCCGCAATTCCGCGGCACGGGCGGCGATGGTATCAGCCCGCGCCAATGGAGCCCACGCTATCAGGAAAACGAGTGCAAGGCGGAGAAGTGTCGTAGGTCGCATGGGGCGGGACGGATTATCCACCGCGCTTTTCCAGAAGCGCGTAGAAGAAACCGTCATGATTGTCCTCTGCCGCGCCGCCCGCTGGCAAGAGTTGTCCATCGCCATGCCGCTTAAGGCCTTCAGGCCACGGCAGCGCGCAACGGATGGCATCGCCGTGCTTCGCCATCAACTCCCTCACCGGCGTCTCGTTTTCTTCAGAGAAGACCGAACAAGTGGTGTAGAGGAGCCGGCCGCCCGGCTTCACCACGGACCAGAGCGCCTCGAGCAATCGCCGTTGCTGCTGGGCGAACTGCGCGACGTCTCCAGGACGGCGCAGCCACTTCCCATCAGGATGACGTCTGACCACGCCAGAGGCGGTGCACGGCACGTCGGCCAGCACGCGGTCGAATGGTTTGCCGTCCCACCACGACGCCAGATTCGCAGCATCGGCCAGGTGCGTGCTGGCGGCGAGCCCGAGGCGGGCCAGATTGTCCCAGATCTTGCCAAGCCGGCGGTTGTCGCGATCGAGCGCGATCAGTGCGCACTGCGCGTTTTCCAGAATGTGCGTCGTCTTGCCGCCGGGCGCGGCGCACGCATCGAGCACCCGCATCCCGTCCTTCGCCCCCAGGAACGGCGCGGCCAGTTGCGCACCATAGTCCTGTACCGACAGCCTGCCTTCGGCGAACCCGGGCAAGGCGACGACGTTGCGCGGCTCCTCGACCACGATGCCATCGACGCCGATGGGCCGGCAGGGAATGCCCGCTGCCGCGAAAGCGCAGAGTTCGCCGTCCCGCAGACATTTACGCCGGTTCACCCGCAAGGTCAGCGGCGGGCGCGTGTTGCCGGCTTGCAGAATGCCGCCCCATTCATCCGGATATTCCTTGCGCACCAGATCGATCCACCATTGTGCATGGGAGTAGCGCGCTTCATCGGACGGTGGCTCCAGAACGTCGAGGGAGGCGCGATTGCGCAGGTAATTGCGCAGCACCGCGTTCACCAGCCCCTTAGCCGAGGTGACTCTGAGCAGGCCGGCTGCGTCGACCGCGTTGCTCACCACCGCATGCGCCGCCGCATTGCTATGCCGCAACTGGTAGAACGCGACCCACAGGAGCGCTTCCAGCTGCGGGTCCGTGGCCGGACGCGTAAGCAGCGGACGCACCAATGCACGCAACGGCCCCAAGTGACGCAACGTGCCATAGCAAAGCTCCTGGGTCAGCGCCTTTGTGTGCGCGTCGGGGTCCGTTGCGCGCGACCAGGCATGCCCGAGCGCATTGTCGAGCGTGCGGCCCGTCAGCACACGGGTGATGACCTGTGCAGCGAGTGCTTGAGCAGTTTTCATGAAAACGAAAAAAGAACGCCGTCCGCAAGACGGACGGCGTTCATTGTAGAGGAATGTCGAGAGCTATCTTACCATCGCGAGCAACCGGGCGATCCGCTCTTCGGTCGGGGGGTGCGTCGCAAACAGGCCGCGAATCCCGCCGCCCGACAACGGATTGATGATCATCATTTGCGCGGTCGCAGGATGCGCTTCCGCCGGCTCCATCGGCACCCCTTGCGCATAGCGTTCGATCTTGGCCAGCGCATCGGCCAGAGCTCTGGGGTCGCGCGAAATCTCGGCGCCGCCGTGATCCGCCTCGAACTCGCGGGTGCGCGAAATCGCCATCTGCAGCAGCATCGCCGCGATCGGGGCCAGGATCAGCACCACGATCGAGGCAATCGGATTGAATCCACCGCCTTCGCCGTTGCGGCGCCCAAATCCCGACATGAACCAGCCCAGCGACGATATGGCGCCGGCGATCGACGCGGTGATGGTCGAGGTCAGGATGTCGCGGTTTTTCACGTGCGTGAGTTCGTGCCCGAGCACCCCGCGCAACTCGCGCGTGGACAGCAACTGCAGGATACCGGTCGTCACCGCCACCGCGGCATGGTCAGGGTTGCGCCCCGTGGCAAACGCATTAGGCTGCGGCTCGTCGATCACATAGATTTTAGGCATGGGCAAGCCCGCGTTCTTGACCAACTCCCCGACTATGCCGTACACCTGCGGCGCCGAGGCCGCATCGACTTCCTGCGCGTTGTACATCCGGAGCACCATGCTGTCGGAAAACCAGTAGGCCCAAAGATTGGTGCCCGTGCCAATGAGCAGCGCGAAGAGCATGCCCTGGCCTCCGCCCAGCATGCCGCCGACCACGCCGAACAGGGCCATGACCGCTGCCATCAGCATTCCGGTCTTGAACCAGTTTCCCGCAATCATCAATGACTCCTTTCCTTGCTGCCGTGATGAAAGACCGCGATCTGCGGCTCATTGTGCACCACTGCGCACGTTATATTCCGTGCGGCGGCGGAAATTCAAGAGCCGAATCGGTGGTTGGCGATTTCCGGCCGGCCGTTGACATACACCGTACCGGCCATCCGGCGACCGCCAGCCGGCTGCACTTCCTCAAGTGCAACCGATTCCCCTTGCCCGCACCCTGCCAGCAGCATCCCATCTCGCACGACGAGTTGTCCCGGCGACGCGCGGCTGGACGCTGTGTCGACGGCCTTTGCGCGCCAAACCTTGAGAACGGCGCCGTCGATGGACGTGAACGCGCCTGGAGCGGGATTGAATGCGCGAACCTGACGCACGATTTCGTTCGCACCGCGCGTCCAGACGATCCGCGCCTCGTCACGGTCGAGCTTGGGCGCGTAGGTGATCCCAACGCTTCCTTGCGGCGTCGCCACCAGGCGCCCATCGCGCGCCAGCGCGGCCAGCGCCTCTACTATTGCCGCGGCGCCGATATCCGCCAGCTTGTCGTGCAGGACGCCGGCGCTGTCCTCCGGCCCGATCGCAACCGGGTGCCGCGACACGACGGGCCCGGTGTCGAGTCCTGCGTCCATCCGCATCACGCATATTCCGGTCTCTGAGTCGCCGGCAAGAATGGCGCGCTGGATCGGCGCCGCGCCGCGCCAGCGCGGCAGCAACGAGGCATGAATGTTGAGGCAGCCGTGGCGCGGATGATCGAGAACGGCCTGCGGCAGAATCAGGCCATAGGCCGCCACCACCATGACCTCCGCAGGGACGGCAAGCAGCGGCGCCTGCTGTTCGGGCGTCCGGAGCCGGTCCGGCTGGTACAGGGGCACACCGCCGCCGGTCGCCAGCCGCTTGACCGGGCCCGGCGTCAGATGCTGGCCGCGGCCTGCGGCCCGATCGGGCCGCGTGAGGACCAGGGGGACCGCATGGCCGGCGGCCAGAATGGCGTCCAGCGCGCGCGCGGCGAACTCTGGCGTACCGGCGAAAATGACGCGCATCGTCTTAACAGTCTATTGCAAAGCTACTGCGGTGGCCATCTGCGCTGCGCTTTTCAACAGACTATCAACCGACCAGACGCTGTCGCTTTTTTGCTTTGTTTTTCAGGCGCTCTTGCTTGAGCGGCGACAGATACTCGACGAACATCTTGCCTATCAGATGGTCCATTTCATGCTGGACACAGACGGCGAGCAGGCCCTCGGCATCTCGCTCATACCATTGTCCATCGTAGCCAAGGGCGCGGAACCGGATGCGGGCTGCCCGCCGGACGCGGTCGAAATAGCCGGGCACTGACAAACACCCTTCCTCGTTTTCCGCTTCGCCCTCGGCGGCAATGATCTCCGGGTTGATCAGCGTCAGCAAGTCGCTCTTGGTCTCGGACGCGTCGATGACGATCAGCCGTTTGTGGACGTCAACCTGCGTGGCCGCAAGGCCGATCCCGGGCGCCGCATACATAGTTTCGGCCAGATCGCGAACGAATTGCCTTATCTCGGGCGTAACCGTACGAACCGGCGCGGCAATCTTGTGCAAGCGCGGGTCGGGGTATTCGAGTATGTTCAGAAGGGCCATTATTAGCGAAGCGGTGCGTCCGTTTTTCCCAACAGGGCCACAACCTTGTGACCCCTAGTCCGGCGGAAACTTGCCAAATGCATAAACAACATGCAGAATCCATCGCAAAGCATTATTTTGTGGCGAAATTCGCGAAATACAAGGGTTTTGCCGCCGCCACCGAGTTAGGGGCTGCCATGAAAATCAATCTTAACACACCACTTTCACTGCTTTTGGCGACCTTGTCTGTCGTGGCCTCTTGCCTTTCGGCGCAGCCCCTAGCGCCCGCTGCGCAGCTCGCCGCCGAACCGCTGCAGCTTGTCGACAACGCGCCGTCGCGCTATGTAGTCAAGAAAGGCGACACCCTGTGGTCGATCGCCGGACGCTTTCTGAAGAGTCCGTGGAAGTGGAGCGAAATCTGGCGGATGAACAAGGACCAGATCAAGAATCCGCATCGGATCTACCCGGGCGACGTGCTTGTTCTGACCGCGGGAGCCGACGGGCAGCCGCAGCTGGCGGTCGCAGCCAAGGATGCGGCGGAGGAGCGGCCGACCGTGCGGTTATCGCCATTGGTTCGCGTCACGCCGATCGACAATGAGGCGATTTCGTCCATCCCGCCGGCCATCATCGATCCTTTCCTGACCAAACCGCTGATCATCGAACAAGACGGCCTGGACAGCGCCCCCAGGATTGTCGGCGGCCCGGACTCACGGGTTGTGCTTGCCACTGGCTACAAGATCTATGCCATCGGAATCGGCGAGCGCGACGGCGCAAGCTGGCAGATCTATCGTTCCGGACGGCCGCTTTCCTCGCCGGGCAAGAAAGAGATTCTGGGNNGTATCCACGCTCACCATCGTAAGTTCCCGGAAGGAAATCGTGGTCGGGGACAAGTTGGTCCAGGTACCGAAAGAGCGCATCATCAATTACCCGCCGCACGCGCCGGATAAAGCGGTCGAAGGCCAGATCATTGGCCTGCCCACGAGTCTGATCGAAAGCGGCCGCGACGCGGTAATCACTCTCGACGTCGGGGCGAAAGACGGCATCGAGATCGGCCATGTGCTTGCGCTCTACCATGATCCTGGCAAGGTGGATGTCTGGGATCAGAAAAGCCGGTTCCTGAACCAACCGGACAAGCGCTCACTGCAATTGCCCCAGGAGCGTATAGGCGTTGCCTTTGTGTTCAGGGTGTTCGACAAGGTTTCCTACGCCCTTGTGCTCAATACAACCAAACAAGTCGAACTGGGAGACTGGGTGCGCAAGCCCTAGGAGTTGGTTGAGTTTTTCAACACACGCCTGTATTTCGCACAGCCACACGATGCCTGACGAACGCCTTCGGGCTTGGGTCAGACTGGCGGTGGTCGACGGCTTGGGCAGCCGCAATCTGCATGCTCTCCTCACCGCGTTCGGATCCCCCGAGGCGGTGCTCGATGCGTCATCGGCCTCGGTGGAACAGCATATTCCGGCCCGAATCGCGCGCGCGATCAAAAGCGGCGACGATTCCGGGCACGCTGCGCGCGCGCTTGCCTGGGCCGCCGCGCCGGGCAATCATCTTCTGACCTGGGACGACGCCGACTACCCGAAGGCGTTGCTCGATATCGGCGATGCGCCGGTTTTGTTGTACTACAAGGGCCGGCGCAATCTGTTAAATGCGCCGGCGATCGCCATCGTCGGGAGTCGCAATGCGTCCCCGGCGGGAATCAAGACCGCGGAAGAGTTTGCCGAGGCGCTCGCAGTCGCCGGGCTCACGATCATCAGTGGCCTGGCGCTGGGCATTGATGCGGCCGCGCATCGCGGCGGGCTGCGCGCGGGACTCCGCAGCGGGTCGACCGTCGCCATCATTGGGACAGGTATTGACCGCATTTACCCGCCCCGCAATCGCGAACTCGCCCACCAGATAGCGGAGCAAGGCGGCATCCTGTCGGAGTTTCCTCTCGGGACGCCGCCACTTTCGGGCAATTTTCCCAGGCGCAACCGCCTGATCAGCGGCTTGGGCCTAGGTGTATTGATAGTCGAAGCCACGCTCGGAAGCGGCTCGCTGATCACGGCGCGGCTCGCGGGCGAGCAGGGCCGCGATGTATTTGCCATTCCCGGTTCGATTCATTCCCCCTTTTCCAAGGGTTGCCATAAACTGATCAAGGAAGGCGCAAAGCTCGTCGAAACAGCGCAGGATGTGCTCGAAGAACTGAAGTGGCCGAACATGCCGGCTGCCCCCGCTGAGGGCCCGGCTGATTCGGCGGCGATCGACGGCGATGCACTGTCGCTCCTGAATTCGCTGGGATTCGACCCAGCCACGCCCGACGAGTTGTGCGCCCGGCTCGGTTGGGCGGTCGATCGTGTGACAGCGTTGCTTCTCCAACTCGAATTGGCAGGAAAAGTCGCGCAAACTCCCGGTGGAAGGGTGCAGCGCCAGGGTTGATTCGGGCCGGTTGGAGATTTTCTCCTTGCGTACGACGGCAAGACTTCTTTATCATCAGCGGCTCGCCTTCTCCCACCGCACGCGCCAACCGAGACCTTGTCAATGGGCAAAGCCCTTATCATTGCTGAAAAACCCTCCGTCGCAGCGGACATCGCCCGCGCGCTCGGCAGCTTCTCCAAAAAGGATGACTTTTTCGAAAGCGATGAATATGTACTGTCGTCCGCGATCGGTCACCTGCTGGAGATCGGCATGCCCGAAGACGAGGAGGTCAAGCGCGGAAAGTGGACGTTTACGCATCTCCCGGCCATCCCGAGCCGCTTCGATCTCAAGCCGATCGAAAAAACCGAAACACGGCTGAAGCTCCTGAATCGCCTGCTCAAACGCAAGGATGTCGACGCATTGATCAACGCCTGCGACGCGGGACGCGAAGGCGAGCTCATATTCCGCCACATCATCCAGCACGCCAAATCGAAGCATCCGATACGGCGCCTGTGGCTGCAATCGATGACGCCGGCGGCGATCCGCGATGGTTTCGCGGGGCTCCGCCCTGACAAGGAGTTGCGCCCGCTGGCCGACGCCGCACGCTGCCGGTCCGAGTCGGACTGGCTGGTCGGGATCAACGGCACCCGGGCGATGACCGCCTTTAATTCCAAGTCCGGCGGGTTTCAGCTCACGACGGTCGGTCGCGTACAGACGCCGACGCTGGCGATCCTGGTCGAACGCGAAGAGCGGATCAAACGCTTTGTGTCGAGACCGTATTGGGAAGTTCACGGGACATTTGGTGCCAGGAGCGGCGAGTATGCAGGCCGCTGGTTCGACGAAAAATTCAAGAA
>PLYG01000324.1 GCA_003153335.1 Betaproteobacteria bacterium
GAGGAACACTGGGCGCTGGTCGATTTGATGGGCAAGGGGCGGCATATCCGTACCGTCCCGGTTCCCGATTGGGTAAAGGCAGCACTCGACGAATGGACCAAAGCGGCCGGTGTCGGGGATGGGCGGGTGTTTCGCTGCGTGAGTCGCAAGGGCTCCGTTTGGGGAAACGGCATCACCGAAAAGGTCATCTGGCACATTGTGAAGGACTCCGCAAAGCGCGCCGGCATTCAACAACTCGCCCCTCACGACTGTAGGCGCTCGTGCGGGGGCGATCAATCCCGAGGGGGGAGGGCAGTTTCAAACCGCTCTACCTCCTATCCGCATCCGTTCATCCTCTATTCATCTGCCAGATTCTATACTGAACTCTCACCGATGTCTCGAATTCTGCCGACCGCGGGCATGGCACTGGTCCTCTGCCAGTTCAGCGCCGCCCAAGCTCCGCCCGATACCGTCGCGCCCCTGCGCCTCACCCTGCAGGATGCCATGGAGCGCGCGCAAAAATACAGCCAGCAAACCCTGACCGCCAATCTCGCGGCCTTGTTAGCGCGCGAAGATACCGTGCAGGCCAAGGCTGCCCTGTATCCGGGGGTCAACGGGCTCAGCCAGTACATCTATACCCAAGGCAATGGCACGCCCAGCGGCGTATTCGTGCCCAACGATGGCGTCCACATTTACAACGACCAGGCCGTCGCTCACGCCGACCTTTTCGCGCCCGTGAAGCGCGCCGACTACCATCGCGCCATGGCCGCCGAGGCCGCGGCGCGCGCCAAGGCCGACCTGGCCGCCCGCGGCCTGATCGTCACGGTGATGCAGGACTACTACGGCATGGCAGTGGCGGCGCGGAAGCTGAATAACGCCGACCTGAGCGTCCGCGATGCGCAACAGTTTCTGGACATCACCCAAAAACAGGAACAAGCGGGCGAAGTGGCGCATGCCGATACCGTCAAGGCGCAGCTCCAGCTTAACGACCGCAAGCGCGACCAGCAGGAAGCGCAACTCGCCGTGGACAAGGCGCGCATCAATTTTGCGGTTCTGCTGTTTCCCGACTACCAGTCGAATTTCACCGTGGTGGACGATTTGGAGTCGCTCGCCGCGCTGCCGGCATACGGCGAGATTCAATCGCTGGCCGGCAAGAACAGCCCCGACATTCGCGCCGCCCAGGCGGTGGTGCAGCAGCAGGATTACGAAATCCGCTCGGCGCACGCCGCCATGCTGCCCGCTCTCTCGATGGACTATTTTTTTGGCATCAGCGCCAATCAATTCGCCGTGCACAATTACGAGGGCAGAAACCTGCTCGGTTCCGTGGTGCAAGCCCAATTGACGGTTCCAATATGGACCTGGGGCGCCGCCAAAAGCCGTGTGAAGCAGGCGGAGTTGAAGCTGCAGCAAGCCAGGAACGATCTCACCTTCACCCAGCGCCAGCTTCTGGCCGAGATGGATGCGTTCTATCGCGAGGCTGGCATGGCGCGCTCGCAACTGGCCTCTTTGCGCGAATCGGTCGATCTTTCCAGGCAGAGTCTGGATCTCACCGTGCTGCGCTACCAGGCGGGGGAAGCCATGGCGCTGGAAGTGGTGGACGCGCAGAATAGCGCGCGCGATGCGCGTAATGCGCTTGACGACGGCCTGGTGCGGTACCGCGTGGCCGTTGGCAACCTTCAGACACTCACGGGGGCGTTTTAGGCAATGAAGAATCGATGGTTGTTCGTCGTCCTGGCTACCGGCTTGTTCGCTGCCGGCTGCGCCAAAAAAGAGGAGGCGGAGGTCGAAGCGCCCGCGCCGGTCCAGGTCACCAGCGTGACCCAGGAGCCCATCCGCCGCATCGTGCCCGGCGATGGAGTGCTCTTCGCCCAGGATCAGGCCAGTGTGATGCCCAGCATCAGCAAGCCGGTGGTCAAGTTCTATGTCAATCGCGGCGACCATGTGAAGCAAGGCCAACTTCTGGCCACCCTGGAGAGCCGCGACCTGACAGCCGCCGTGGCCAATGCCAATGCCGTATTGAGCCAGGCCACCACCAACCTGAATAGCACCCAGTTAGCGACGGTTCCGGAAGCGGTGGTCAAAGCCAACACCGATGTGGAATCCGACAAGCAACAACTGGCCGCCGCCCAGAAGCTGCTGGACAATCGCCGCAAGCTTTTTCAACAAGGCGCGCTGGCTGAAAAGCTGGTAGATGACGCCAACGTGCAATACGTCTCGGCTAAGGCTCAACTGGACGCCGCCAACGAACACTTGCGCGCGCTCAACTCGGTCACCAAAGAAGATCAGATCGCCACCGCTCGCGAGCAGGTGGCCGCGGCCACCGCGCAGTTAGCGTCGGCCGATGCGCAGCGCAGTTACTCCGAAATCCACAGCCCGCGATCCGGCGTGGTCGCCGACCGGCCCATCTACGAAGGCGAAATGGCCGTGGCCGGCACGCCTCTGCTCACCATCATGGACATCTCCCGGGTGGTAGCGCGCATCAACATCCCGCAAAATCAGAGCGGCACCGTCAAGGTGGGCCAGGCGGCCGAAGTGACTCCCGCCGATGGCGGCGACATGCTACCCGGCAAGGTGACGGTGGTGAGCCCGGCTAC
>PLYG01000302.1 GCA_003153335.1 Betaproteobacteria bacterium
CACTGGGACAAGCTCAGCGGCGCGGAGCGCTTCTACCTTAAGCTGCTCGATATGGAAGCGCGTGGCGCGAAGACGCTCGACAACTACCAGAACTTCGCCAAGGCCTTCAAGGTCCGCGACTTCAAGGCCTTATTGGCCAGCCAGAAGGCGAATGACGCTAGGCTTAAGACCGCCGTGGAGTTCGAGCGCGCCGAGATGAGCGAGGGCTCGGAGCTGCATCAGTCCGTGCTGCGCGCCGTACTCTACGCCGTAATGGAACTGGTGAAAAACGTGGACGGCAGCGAGGTGCTGGCCCACCTCACCTTCAACATTCCCGACTACTACAGCGACATGACCCGGCGCGAACTGGCGGTGGAATTGGCCGGCTATCTCGCCAAGAGAGGCGAAGCGTTACGACCCGACGAAGCGAGCGCAGCGCGCGTGTTGAGCGAGCTGGTGAAAAACCAGCGGCTGGGCTGAGGAAGCGGACCGACACGTGGCTAAATGGTGGCAACTAAACGGCTCACAAATGGCTCAATCCGCTCAGTGGCGCAGAACAATGGTCGCTAAACGCGCCAGCACTGCGCCAAATGCGCCATCGCGCAAGGCCATGGCGCCAACCCGGAAACACGCCAAAAGCGCGCTAATCGGGACGTCCCCCGGTCCACGAGCGGGGAAGGCCCAGGGAGTCTTTAACGGTGTCAAAGAAGCGAAAGAAGGCCTACAAGAAAGCGCGGCTTATGCACGCCGATCAGGTATCGCGATAACCACATCTCGCCACTCTCCGACTTGACTTTACTAACGTGTGACGTTAGTATTTGTCCGTGATCAAGACGTTCAAGTGCCGGGATACTGAAGCTTTGTTCGAGGGGGTGCGGGTGGCCCGTTTCGCCAACTTTGCTGCGGTGGCAATGCGAAAGCTTCAGATGGTACATGCCGCCACACGCATCGAGTCCTTGCGAGTGCCGCCAAACAATAGGTTGGAGAAGCTCTCTGGCGATCGTATCGGGCAGTGGAGCATCCGCGTCAACGACCAGTTCCGCGTCTGCTTCGTCTGGCGCGATGGATCGGCTTGGGATGTCGAGATCGTCGATTACCATTGAGGAGCAAGGATCATGGCAAAGCGTAAGGTTCCACTGGCGACCCCGGGTGAAATTCTGCTCGAGGAATTTCTCAAACCCTTGGCGGTGACGCAGTATCGTCTGGCGAAGGAAATTGGAGTGCCTCAGCGTCGCATCGGTGAGATCGTGGCGGGGAAGCGCGCCATCACGGCCGATACCGCCGCGCGGCTAGGAGTATTTTTCGGAATGGAGGCCGAATTCTGGCTGAATCTCCAGACCCATCACGATCTTGTGCATGCGCGTGAGGTGCTCGCCGACCGGCTGGCGGCGATCATGCCGCTCGCGATGGCCGCTTAACTAACAGCGGCGCCGCGCGTCAGCGTAGCGCCTGGTGGTACGCAACTTTTTCTCATCCGGGATACGCTTGTGCGTTTGACTCGAAGAGCGCCGCTTTTCATCGCCAATTCGACAAATTCATGGCGCTGCGTTTTATGGGACATTTATGGGACATATGAGGCAGACACGGGGCAACGCTGGCGCTCCGTAAACCCGCTGACGATTTTCCGCTTCAAGTCCATTATGGCCCCCACGCGCCTACGGTTCGACCTGCCAATGGCATGGAGGGGTGTCTCTGCGTTACCCTCGACCAGGGCTACTTCTTGCGGGTCAAGGACGCCCGCGCTCCGGAAGGTTTCGTCGATTACCGACTTCGTCACTCGGATCTGCAAGTCCGCATCATCGATGAAGACGCTGCGTTCTATGATTTCGGGCCGAATCTTGACTCGTTGCTCGATCATGCCCCGGCCACGCTCGGCCTGACGGTCAGTGCAGTGGAGGACTGTTCACTCAAGCCGCGTGATTGAGTGGCGGCAACAGTCCTGATCCAACTCATTACGTTGTCTGAGCCGCTCTTTATTCAGACTCCTGGATTCACACGGTGACACGGGCGGTTCCCTCCGTTATAGTGGGAGCAATTTACACAAGCGACTTCGTGGCGCATTTGAATTGCCTATCGTCGAACCTTCGCCAACAAGGTGCGATGCCGACGGATCGAACCGGAGCGAAACTCCGAAAAGTTGCCCGCGAAGCGGTACGGAATGCGCACGATGGTGCTGGCTGTTGGCCGAACGATCACCGCGCATGACGCGGGCAGCGCGCCTTCCTTGTTCGGCAGAAGCCTCATGATGATGACCAGTGACTGGAAAACGAGATGAACCGTGCAGATGTACTGGAACAGCTCGCCAGGAGTAAGCCGACCCTGGTCGCCCGTTACGGTGTCACTGACATCGCCTTGTTCGGATCAATGGTCCGCGACGCTGCGCGGGTCGATAGCGATATCGACATCCTGGTGTCCTTTGAAGGTCCAGCCACGTCAGAGCGCTACTTTGGCGTCCAGTTCTTCCTCGAAGACCTCTTGGGACGACCGATCGACCTGGTCACCGACAAGGCGCTGCGCCGTGAACTGCGACCTTTTGTCGAAAACGAGGCCGTTCATGTCTGATTTCACCGCGCGCGAGTGGCGTTTCTACGTCGACGACATGATCGCGTTCGCCGAAAAGGTAACTACCTACACCCATGGACTAGATCAGGAGCACTTCGTTGCGAGCGGCCTCAACTACGACGCCACGTTGCGCAATCTCGAACTGATCGGTGAGGCCGCCACGCATGTACCCGAGGCCATCCGAGCTGCACATACGCAAGTGCCGTGGCGACTTATAATTGCCACCCGCAACCGACTGATCCATGGCTATCTCGGGATCGATAACGACACCTTGTGGAGTATCGTAGTCTCGGACATGCCAGCCTTGCTCGTCAG
The DNA here is from genome assembly GCA_003153335.1 of Betaproteobacteria bacterium. Lineage (GTDB taxonomy): Bacteria > Pseudomonadota > Gammaproteobacteria > Burkholderiales > Casimicrobiaceae > PALSA-1005. The sequence goes on from PLYG01000302.1 coordinate 2,857, forward strand.
TCTGCGCAGCCTCAAGAACGCCGCGGTATGACGTGGCGGGCGCCAAATCTCGCATTGCCATCGGTCGTGCGATGAACGTGCAATCGAAGCGCATACATCGGCACAGCGGGCGAGGACGTTGGAATTGACCGGTGTGATACGGTCAAGGATACTGTCAATCGTGAGGTTGAATTTCCTATTTGTACGCATGCCGGTACGGTTGCGATGTATCGCCTTCCTCGGACTGGCGCTTTGTTCGATCACTGGGTTCGGCCAGGAGTATCCGGTGCGGCCGGTGCGCCTCATCGTCCCGTTCGCCGCAGGCGGGGGCAACGACACCGTGGCGCGCGTGATTGCGCAACGCCTCACCGCCAGCCTGGGACAGCAGGTGTATGTCGACAACCGACCCGGCGCGGGCGGCACGGTGGGTGCCGATGCAGCAGCGAAGTCGCCGCCGGATGGCTACACGCTGTTTCTCGGCGGGGTGGGCAGCCATGCGGTCAACCCCAACCTGCACGCCAGCCTCCCTTACGATGCGGTAAAAGACTTCACCCCCATCGTGCTGATCGCTTCGGCCCCGTCGGTATTGGTGGTACATCCGGCTGTGCCAGCCAGGACCATGCAGGAATTCACCGCGTTGGCCCGCGCGCAGCCCGGCACACTCAACTACGCTTCCAATGGCAACGGCAGCGCGGCGCAGCTCGCGGCCGTGATGTACGAATCGATGGCGGGCGTGCGCATGGTGCATATCCCGTACAAGGGCCTGGCGCCGGCCCTGGCCGACCTGCTGGCGGGCCAGGTGCAACTGATGTTCAGCAGCATGGTCGCGATCGTGCCGCAGATCAAGGCAGCCAAGCTGCGCGCTCTCGCCGTCACCGGCAAAACACGTTCAGCGCTGTTGCCCGACGTGCCCACCATCGCGGAATCGGGGCTGCCCGGCTACGAAGCGGGCTCTTGGTATGGGCTGCTCGCGCCGGCCGGCACGCCGCGCGAGATCGTGCTGAAAATCAACGCCGAAACCGTGAAGGCGCTGAANNAACCGATCGGCGGCACGCCGGAGGAGTTCGCTGCGCACATCAAGACAGAACTCGCCCGTATTGGCAAGGTGATCCGCGACGGGCGGATCAAAATGGAGTGAAGGACGGTTACGCATGATCGAGCAGGCGCACGACAACCCCCACACGCGCGGCATCGCCAGCTTTGTCNNTCCGCCCGAGGTGCGCGAGCGCGTCAAGCTGCTGATTCTTGATTCGTTGGGCTGCGCGCTGTACGGTGCGCATCTGGAATGGTGCCGCATCCTGCAAGACACTCTCGCCGCACTCGACCGGGATGGAAGCTGCGCCGTGTGGGGCACACAACAGCGCCTGTCCGCGCCGCACGCGGCCCTGGTCAACGGCACCCAAGTGCAGGGCTTCGAGCTCGATGACG
>PLYG01000127.1 GCA_003153335.1 Betaproteobacteria bacterium
GCCACCGGCCGCGACACGCTCCTGGCCAACAAGCTCGGCATCAAGCGCCGCGACAAGCGGCACAACAGCGCCGCACTGTTCGGCCACTTCACCGGCGCCAAGCGCTTTGAAGGCAAGGCCGAAGGGAACATCTCGCTGTTCTGGTTCGATCACGGCTGGTTCTGGTTCATTCCGCTGATCGATGGCGCCACCAGTGTCGGCGCGGTAAGCTGGCCGACCTACATGAACACGCGTGGCAAGCGCGGCGTGGAGCAGTTTTTCCGCGACACCATCGCGCTGTGCGCACCTCTGGCCGAGCGTCTCAAGGACGCTAAGCTGGTTTCGGAAGTCGAGGCGACCGGGAACTTTTCGTACGAGTGCGAGCGGTCCCATGGGCCCAACTACCTGTTGCTGGGCGATGCCTATGCGTTTATCGATCCCATCTTTTCCTCCGGAGTCTTGCTGGCGATGAACAGTGCATTCGTCGGCGCCGACACGATCGATATCTGCCTGCGTAAACCCGCGGAGGCGGCCGCCGCGCTTGCTCGCTTTGACAAAGTGATGAAACACGGACCGAAGGAATTCTCGTGGTTCGTCTATAGGGTTACCAACCCTGCCATGCGCGATCTGTTCATGGCGCCCAGCAATGTGCTGCGCGTCAAAGAGGCGCTGTTATCGATGCTGGCCGGCGATATTTTCGGCAAGACCCCCATCCGGTGGTCACTGCTGGTCTTCAAGGCGATCTACTACCTGACTTCGCTGGCCAACCTGAAACGCTCGATCACTGCATGGCGGCGGCGCAGGACGAATATGCGCCCCGTCAATGATCCGGAGACGGTGGGCAGTCGATGACCCGGGCTTTTCCCGCACTATCGTTTCCATTGCCGGCCTTCCGTTCCGGTCGCCGCCCGCTTCGAACTGCGGTCGCGGCGGTCGCGACCGGCATGCGGACCGGCCATTCCCTGGAGATTCAATGAAATTATGTTTGTTGCCGACGGCGCGCAGCGTCTCCTCGGTCGTGTGCATCGCGGCGCTTGGCGCAAGCTTTTCGGGACACGCCGAGCAACGGCCGTTGTGGGAGGCCGGATTGGGCATCGGCGCCGTCTCGTTTCCGGACTATCGGGGATCGGACAGGACGCAGACCTACGTGCTGCCGGTCCCGTACTTTGTCTATCGCGGCGAATTCCTGAAAGCGGATCGCAATGGCGTGCGCGGCCGTTTTTTCGACAGCGACCGCATTGAATTGAATGTCACGGTGGGTGCCTCGGCGCCGGTGGACAGCAAGGACAACCCCGCCCGCCTGGGCATGCCTGACTTGCGGCCTACCGTCGAGATCGGTCCGTCGCTTGATCTGACGCTATGGCGATCCGGCGACAAGCGGACCAAGCTCGACTTCCGGCTGCCGCTGGTGACCGGTGTCACGATCGAGAGTTCGCCGCAGTCGACCGGCTGGCAATTTTCGCCCCGGCTCAATCTCGACCTGCAGGATCCCGGCGGCATGGGGGGCTGGAATCTCGGACTGGTCGCCGGTCCGCTGTTCGGAGACCGCAGGCAGCACCAGTATTTCTACTCTGTGGCGCAGCAGTACGCGACCCCGGAACGCCCCGCGTATGAAGCGCGCCGCGGCTATGCGGGCGCGCAGTTTCTGGTCGCGGTGTCCAAACGCTTTCCTTCGTACTGGGTCGGCGGGTTCCTGCGCTACGACACCTTGAGCGGCGCGGTGTTCGGCGACAGCCCGCTGGTCAAGCGCAACAACTATCTGGCAGGCGGCATTGCCATGGCCTGGATCATCGGCGAGTCGTCGCGGATGGTCGAGGTAACGGACTAGCGGCACGGGACAACCATCGATGCTACGCCGCCTGTACACCGTCTACGAGTATCTCGCCTTGAGGTTCGGGCTGGGGATGCTCGGCTTTCTGTGCCTGCTTTGGTCGCCGTTTTCATGGGCCCTCTACTACGTGACGCCGCAACGTTCCGGCGGCAGGCAAGGGCGTCGCATGAACATGGCCGGGTTTCGCTTGTATCTGTGGATGCTGTGGCTATCCGGTGCCTTCCGTTTCGACATCAGCAGCCTCGATGCGCTACGCGGGCAGGGGCCGGTAATCATCGCGCCCAACCACCCCAGCCTGCTCGACGCCGTGATGGTGATTTCGCGCCTGCCCAACGTCGTGTGCATCATGAAGAACGAGCTGATGAACAATCTGTTCCTGCGCGCTGGCGCGCGGCTTGCGCGTTTTATCGGCAATGATTCGTTGATGGATATGATCAGGAATTCCGTGGACACTCTGCAGCAGGGCAATCATCTGCTGCTTTTTCCCGAGGGCACGCGCACGGTCCGCGAGGCAGTGAATCCCTTCACGGCCGCGGTAGGCTTGATCGCGCGCAGCGCCAATGTTCCCGTGCAAGCGGTCTTTATCGAGTCCGATTCGAAGTTTTTGTGCAAGGGATGGCCGTTGTTCAAGAGGCCGTCGATGCCGATCACCTACCACATCCGCCTGGGCAGGCGCTTCGATCCGCCGCAGGACGTGCGCGCGTTCACCATGGAATTGGAGCAATACTTTATCGGTGAACTGGCTGCCGGCGCGCTGGCACCCGAAGCGCAGGTGACGTCGTCACGGCACCAGCAAACGGTATCGCCAAACCTGATCAATCGCACATGACACCAGCGCGGTCGACAACCCGCCTGGTGCTCATTCCAAGCTACAACCCCGGGCGTATTGTTTTTGAGACCGTCAGTGCGGCGCTGCACCAGTGGAACCCGGTATGGGTGATCGTCGACGGCAGCACCGATGGCACGGCGGAGGGTTTACAGCGCATCGCCGCCGTTGATCCGGCACTGCGCGTGATCGTGCTGACGAAGAACATGGGCAAGGGCGCGGCGGTGCTGCACGGACTCGATCTGGCTGCGCAGGAAGGCTACACCCACGCGCTGACCATGGACTCCGACGGACAGCATCCGGCCGAACTGATTCCGGCGTTCATGGCGGCATCGGCTGCGCACCCGGAGGCGATGGTCCTCGGCCGGCCGGTGTTCGAGGCCAGCGCGCCCAGCCTGCGCGTCAAGGGGCGGATGATTTCCAACTGGTGGGCCAACCTGGAAACGCTATGGGTCGGTGTCGATGATTCGCTCTACGGCTTCCGCGTCTATCCGATCGAGGCATTGCGCAGCGTGATGCGAAATCAACCCTGGATGCGCCGCTTCGACTTCGATCCGGAAGCGGTCGTGCGCATGTGCTGGCACGGCGTGCGTCCGGTCAACCTGCCGGCGCCGGTGAAATACCTGCGGCCGGAAGAGGGCGGCGTCTCGCACTTCAATTACCTGCGCGACAACGCGCTCCTGACCTGGATGCACTTGCGGCTGTTTCTCGAATTCCTGCTGCGGCTACCGCTGTTGTTGCTGCAACGACAGCGACGGCCCGGCTGAAAGACCAGCAGGCTGTTGAAAAGCGTAGCGAGGATGGCCATATGCTAGGCGCACGGAGCGCAGGAACCGGAGCGTACTTGGTCGTACGTGAGGATTCCGAGCACCGTGCAACGACGCAGATGGCCACCGCAGTAGCTTTTCAACAGCCTGCTAGCGCTCAGGCGCGCTTGAAGACCAGCACCGCGTTGGTGCCGCCAAAGGCAAACGAATTGCTGATCGCCACGTCGAGTTGTGGCGCGGTGGCACCGGCCTGCGGGACCAGGGCGAGACGACAAGCCGGGTCGATCTCGGTGCAATGGGCATTCGGCGGCAGTTGTCGATGGCGCAGTGCAAGCACCGTGATGATCGCTTCGAGAGCCCCGGCAGCGCCGAGCAGGTGGCCGTGCAATGCCTTGGTTGAACTCACGCGCAGATGGTCGAGGTCGTTGCCCCAAACCTCGGCCAGCGCGTCGCGCTCGATTACGTCGCCAATGCGCGTGGCGGTGCCATGGGCATTGCAGTAACCCACCTCGCGCGCCTGGACGTTGGCGCGGCGCAGGGCGGTGCGCAGCGCGCGCGTTTGCCCCAATTTGTCGGGCTTGGTCAAATGCGTGGCGTCGCAACTGAGGCCCCAACCACTCAGCGTGGCATAGGTCCGCGCACCGCGCCGCTGAGCACGCTCGGCGGACTCGAGAATAAGGAACGCAGCGCCTTCCCCGAGCGCAAAGCCGCTGCGGTCGATGGAGAACGGGCGAACCGAGCTTGCGGCTTCGCCAGGCCTGAAGGCCGCCAAGGTCAGCATTACCTGCCAGGCGAGCACCACACCTGGCACGATGAGGGCTTCGCTGCCGCCAGCGATGGCCAGATCGACCTCGCCGCATTGCACGGCCTTGGCCGCTTCGGCGATGGCCACCGCCGAAGAGGCGCAAGCCACCGAATAGGTCAGCACCGGCCCGTGGGCGCGCTGGCGCATGGCCACGTGCGCAGCCGGCGCATTGGGCATGAAGGCCGGAATGGTCAGCGGCGGTACGCGTGAGCCGCCGCGGTAGGCCGTCTCAAGCGCGGTCGCGCCCCCCATGCCACAACCCACGTAGACGCCCAGGCGCTCAGAGTCAACGTCGCCAGCGGCACCAGCGTCTTTCATCGCCAGATCGGCGGCGGCCACGGCAAATTGGCTGACGCGGTCGACGCCGGCGAGCTGCAGCTTGGTAAACCAGCGAGACTCGTCGAAGGCCACCGTGGCGGCGGCAACCGGCTTGGGCAGCTCGGGGAAAACCGGCCGCAACGCTGAATCACCGCGCATCAGCGCCGCGAAGACGGCGTCCGGGGTGTCGCCGTGAGATGTCACTAGCCCCATGCCGGTGATGGCGACGGCGTTCACGCGGGTGTCTTCGAGGCCAGAATCTTGTCAACCACGACCGCAAGCTCGGCCAGCGTATCGACGTTCGAGTCTGCGTCGGGCATGTCGATATGGAAGTGGTCTTCTATGGCAAAAAGGAACTCGACCAGGGCCAGCGAATCCACACCCTTTTCGCGCATGGAAGCGTGCGGATCCAGCGCCGACTCTTCGATGCCGTACTTCTCGTGGATCAATTCCTGTAGTTCCTTCAGCGAACTCATGGTGTAAGGTTCTCCGCTCTATATCAAATGTCGACTGATCGTTCTCGGCGGCTGCGTGCAACGCCATGCGCGCTTGAGGATCGGTCCCTACCTTGCTCGGCCCTCAACTCGGACTGTGATCAGTGCGAACCGACGATATCCGCTGCGGCCGGTGAGACGGCGGTCGTCCGCCGTTTGCCTGGCCGCCAATACAACGACGGTAGCGCAAAAACAACGCCGAGCAGCGCGCCTGCGGCCGCGTCCAGCGCCACGTGTTGTTTGATCGCCAGCGTCGAATAGGCAATGGCCGCAAACCAGGTCGCGCTGAATAGACGCAGGGCCCACGGAACGCGCGCCTGGCGCAGCACATGATCCAGCCAGATCGCCGAGAAGGTCGCCACGGCCACATGCATCGATGGGCAAGCGTTTCCAGGCGCATCCACCCCCTGCAACAGCGCAAAGCCGGGAAGGGCGGATACATCGATCAGGTGTGGTGGTACGGCGGTTGGCCAAAAGTAAAACAGCGCCAACCCGGTCACGCACAACGCACCGATCCAAAGCCCGTAGACGACCAGCTCAAAAAATGTCCATTGCAGCGCTGGCGCGAACCCCACATACAGCCACAAAGACAGGTAGGCCAACAGCGCTACCGGCTGGAAGGGAATCAGATGGTCGAGCGCGATCAGCGGCATCACCGTCGCCGGGTAGGCCGGGTGACGCAGCAGGTGAAAGTAGCCGATGAAGAAAAGCCACGTGAAGGCGGTGATCCCGATCGTCTTCACGGCCAGATGCCGGCGCATGCGAAGGGCAAGGTTGACAGGCCAATTCTGTGATGGCAAAGGACCCGTCAGAAGATCGATGGGGCTGTTTATGTTGCTCACATTTTTGATTCTATTTGCCGGCCGACCCAGAACCATCGCATCGGAGCGCTGCATCGAGGTCTGCATCAACGAAGGAATCAAGTCGGCGGGGTGCTGTCTGTAAGAATAGGAAAAACAAGTGCGCAACGCCGAGTATCCGTGATCGCTTAACCCCGGTCAATACCGCTTTCACACAGTCAGTCTCAAGAACGATCGAGGTAGCAGTAGCTTGACATACACCGGTGGCGGGCTAAAATAGCTAGCCTGTCTAGATTTCATTGAAAGGGTCTTGGATCATGACCAAGTGGCAGCTGCAAGAAGCGAAAAATCGGCTGTCCGAGGTGGTGAGGAAAGCCTCGAACGAAGGGCCGCAAGTCATTACGCTGAGAGGTGACGACGCAGTGGTGGTGGTCGCCGCGGACGAGTACGCCCGACTTACCCGGAAGCCCAAGGGTACGCTCGTCGATTTCTTTCGCAAGTCGCGATTGGGCGCGGTTGCGCTCGATCTCACGCGCAGCCATGATACGGGCAGGCGGGTGGAGTTGTGAGCTGGCTTCTCGACACCTGCGTTGTCTCCGAACTGGTACGACCGCGACCGAAGGCGTCCGTCGTGAGCTGGGTACGTGAAAGCGACGAAGGCGAACTGTTCCTGAGCGTCATCACGATCGGGGAGCTGGAGAAAGGTATCGCCAAGCTACCCGATTCGGCCAAGCGAATCACGCTCGTGCAATGGGTGCGTCGCGAACTCGCGGATCGGTTCCGCGGCAGGCTCCTGATGATTGATTCAGCCGTAGCTGCCCGCTGGGGCGCAATGGTCGGCGTATCGGAAGCACGCGGCCGGCCGTTGCCCGTCATCGACAGCCTGATCGCGGCCACGAGCTTGCAGCATGATCTCACCGTCGTCACGCGAAACACGGATGACCTGGAACGTTGTGGCGCGCGCTGCTTCAACCCGTGGGTCGGGAAATCTTGACCTTTACGTAATTTTCGCTAGATGATTCCGCCGTTGATCGAAATGATCTGACCCGTGATGTAAGCCGCCTGCTCCGAGCACAGGAAGCCGATCAGATCCGCGACTTCGTTGGGCTTGCCGGCGCGCTTCATCGGCACCAGGCGTTCGATGGTCTCTTTATCGAATGCGGCTTCGCTCATGCCGGTCGCGATGATTCCCGGCGCCACCGCGTTGACCGTGACGCCGCGGCTGGCGACTTCCAGCGCCAGCGACTTGGTCGCCGAATGCAGCGCGCCCTTGGCGGCGGCATAGTTGACCTGTCCGCGGTTGCCGGTGACGGCGGCGACGGAAGAAACGGTGACGATACGGCCCCAGCGGGTACGTATCATCGGCATCATCAGCGGCTGGGTGACATTGAAAAAGCCGTTCAGCGACACGTCGATCACGCTCTTCCACTGCTCGGCGCGCATCGCCGGGAAAACCGCATCGTTGTGGATGCCGGCGTTGTTGACGACAATCTGGATCGGGCCGCCGGCAAGCATCACCTCGAGCGCAGCGCCAGTCGCTGCCGCATTGGTAACATCGAACGTAACGGCTGTCGCGCTGCCGCCCGCCGCCGTGATCGAGGCGGCCAGCGCCTGCGCCGTATCTGCATTGCGATTGGCGTGAACGAATACGTGGCAGCCATCGGTGGCCAGACGCCGGCACACCGCTGCGCCGATGCCGCCGCTACCGCCGGTAACCAGCGCGCGCTTCATGCGGAGATTCCCGTCGCATCGACATCGAGAATCACCGTGGCCCGGCCCGATAGCAGGATGTGTGCATTGGCCCTCAGGGTGAATTCGTAGACGATGGCGTTGTGGTCGCCGGACACGCGCTCGGCCTGCACGACCAGGTCGGCCGCGATATCGTCCAGCCGCGGCACCAGCAAATCCACTCCGCGCACGCTGGTCAGCATCCCCATGCGCGGCGCGGGCGCGCCCTCGACGACTGCGCCGGCCGCGCCCACTCTTGCATAGGCGGCCGCGCATAGCGCGCCATGCACCGCCATCGCCTGCGCCGCATATTCGATGCCGCAGGCGGCCGACAAGCGGCCATGCGCGCGCAGAGGATTGTCGCCGGCGCGGTGACTGGCGGCGGAGCATAGTATCCGGTTGTCGTCCCATTCCAGCACGCGATCGAGCAGGCACATGCTGCCCTGATGCGGAATGCGGGCCGCGATTCCTGCGCGATCTAGCTGCATGGCGTCACGTCCACGCCTAAGCGCATGTACTCGAGATAGTCGACGATGATCCGTGCGGCGCCGCCGCGGGCAATGGTCTGCAGCAAGGTGAGGCTGCGTGCCGCAGGAATGCTCTGCCGCAGGCGTTCCAGCGATTCATCTGCAATGTGCAGGGAGGCCTCATCGGTAAAACTGACGGCTATCCGCGCCAGTGCCTGCGCGCTGGGCCGCGGCGCGAGAACCAGCGCAACGCCAAAAGCATCGGGAACGGGCCGGACGGCGCGCAGTGGTTCCGGGTAGTCCGTGTCGTAGGAAATCAGTACGCAGCGCGTGTTGTCGGCGACGACTTGCACCAGCGCCTCCAGCAGGCCGGCCCCGAAGCTGGCGTCATGGGCGCAGATCACGGACGATGAGGCCATCGCGCCGCTGGCAATGCTCCAGTACCCGGCGGGGGCGTTGTGCACCGAATTGTGAAAGCGCGTGGGCGAGAGCTGGCGGTCGTTCGACGCGAGCGCCTGGCAAATTTCGTGGCAGTTGTAGCCGTCCCCAGCGGAGGACGAAAACACGGTTGCGAGCGTTGCCGGATCGAGCTGCGCGGCGGCGATGGCTTCATGGCCGATCGCCAGCGCCAGCTTGATGGCGCGCGATGCGCGGCGCCGCTCCGATGGCGGCAGCGACGCCGGGGGCGGCAGGTCCGTCGGTCGCGAAACGTAGGGTGCCTCGGCGGCAAGAATCCGCCGTCCTTCCGGCCAGTTGTTCAGTCCGGGACCGAGCAGGCCGATGCCTTCAATGTACGCAGTCAGCATGGCTGGTTCAATTCGCGCGGCCCAGCAGCAGGCTGCAGTTGGTTCCGCCGAAACCGAAGGAATTGGAGAGCGCCCTTGAAACAACTTGCGCGCGATTCTCCAGTACATAGTCGATGGCGATCGCCGGATCGACGTGTAACGTGTTGACCCCGGCAGGGATGAATCCATGGCGCAGCGCCAGCGCCGCGATCACGGCCTCGATGCCGCCCGCCGCGCCCAAGGCGTGACCGGTCGCGCCCTTGGTGGAGCTGCAAGCGGTGTGACTGCCGAACAGCGCCGACACGGCATTGCCCTCCGCCGCGTCGTTGCTCGGCGTCGCCGTGCCATGCAGATTGATGTAGTCGACCTCCGACGGTGCAACGCCGCCGGCCTGGAGGGCGGCTGCCATCGCCATCCTGGCCCCCAGGCCGTCCGGGCGCGGCGACGACATGTGATACGCATCGCTCGATTCGCCGACGCCCAGCAGCAGGATGGCGTCCGCATCCAGGTTCTCCGGCGTCTTTTCGATCAGCGCAAAGGCGGCGCCTTCGCTGATGGAAATACCGTCGCGCGCCGGATCGAACGGGCGGCACGGGTGCGCAGAGGTGAGCTCGAGCGAATTGAATCCGTACAAAGTGGTCAGGCACAGCGAATCCACGCCGCCCACGACCGCGGCATCGATGATTCCCACCGCGATCATCCGCTGCGCCGAGGCAAACACCTTGGCGCTGGACGAGCAGGCCGAGGACACGGTGGCGACCGGGCCTGATAAGTGCAGGGTCCGGCGCGCAAAATCGGCCACCGAAAAAGGGCTGTGGGTGGACGCATAGATGAAGTCGGCAGGCAACGCTCCGGTTGCGGAATCGCGGCGACGGTAGGCGAGTTCGGTTTGCAGGATGCCCGCAGTGCTGGTGCCGATGAAGACGCCGACGCGATTCGCTCCCACCCGGGCCGCGACGTCCTTGACCGCTTCGACGAAGCCATCCTGCACCAGGCCCAGTTGCGCCAGCCGGTTGTTGCGGCAATCAAAACTGCGCAGATTGCCGCGAATCCCGACTTCGTCCACACCTGCGACTTCGCCGACAAAGGTTTCCAGATCGACGGTTTCGAAGCGGCAGGGCAAGAGGCCACTGTCCTGCCGGCGTAGCGCATCCAGGGTCTGATCGAGGCCGCGGCCGATGCAACTGGTCGCGGTGAAGGAGGAAAGCAGGAGTGGCCTCACACCGGGAGCTTCTTGGTCGAAAAAATTCATGCTAACAGATTCTCCGCCGTGTCCCGTGAGGCGGCAGGAATCGGCAACCTGGATTCGGGTTTCACCACTGCCGCCATCGCCCCCAGAAACATGGCGGATCAGCCTCTTGACACAGCGCCGCGGTGGTGCCGTGGCGCGGCCTCCGGCCAACATCCAAGTCAAGCAAGTTTGCGTTAACATGTCACGTGCCATACATTGGCACGTATTCCAGCCAGATACACCTTCCAATTCTGGTTGAGCCACCGAGGTCCACGAGACTGGGCGCGGTTCGCGGAGTTTCCATATTCCGGCGTGATCGCAAACCGATTCAACAAGGAGAACCATCATTGCGATGAGCCGTGAGGAGCGAGACCCCGTTCAAGGATTTTCTCCTGCGGGCCATCTCCTGAGTCTCATCACTGGTTACTGGATCAGCCAGGCCATCCACGTTGCGGCGGAGCTGGGTATTGCCGATCTCCTCGACAAGCGCGGACGGCCGATCGAGGATCTCGCGCGCGCGACCAGCTCGAATCCGGATGCGCTTTATCGGCTGCTGCGCGCGCTGGCCGCCTCGGGTGTGTTTGCCGAGGCGGCCCCGCGCGAGTTCATACTGACACCCATGGGCGCATTGCTCAAGCGTGATATGCCGGGTAACCTGCGCGACTTTTCGCGCTTTCAGGGCGACGGCTGGCATTGGGACGCCTGGGGCGCCTTGGGCGAGAGTGTGCGCAACGGCCGCCCGGCGCGCCTTCTCTCCGGCGCAGACGGCAAGCTGGCCGCAAACTGTTTTGACTACCTCGCGACGCAGCCTGAATCCGCGGCGATCTTCAACGCCGCCATGACCGGGTACACCACACAGGTACATGCGGCTGTCGCAGAGAACTATGACTTCGGCACTGCGCGCGTGGTCGTGGACGTCGGCGGCGGCCATGGAGCGTTGCTGGCCCTGCTGCTGGAAGAGAATCCGCAGTTACGCGGCGTACTGTTTGATCGGGAAAGTGTCGTCGCGGGAGCGCCCCGGACCTTTGCCGAATTCGGGGTTGCCGACCGGGCGCAAGTAGTCGGTGGCGATTTTTTTGGGAGCGTGCCGCACGGCGCCGACATCGCACTGCTTTGCGCGGTCATTCACGACTGGGATGACGAGCCTGCCGCAGCCATCTTGCGTACTGTCGTCCAAGCTCTGCCGGCGGATGGCCGCGTCCTGATTGTGGAAAACGTGATCCCCGATGGCAACGAAGCGCATCCGGGCAAACTCATCGATCTTGAGATGCTGTTGATGACCGGCGGGCGCGAGCGCACGCAGCACGAATTTGAAGTATTGCTTGCGAGTGCCGGTCTGCGCATCGAGCGCGTAATTTCCACTGCCGTGTCGATTTCCATCATCGAAGCGCGGCCGGTATGACACCGCCGCCGGCGATGCCCATGGCACAGAGACGGCCATGACCGCCAGCTTGGCCCTGGTCAGGATCACCGCCCTGACCAAGACCTATCCAGGCGGGACGCACCCCGCACTGTCGTCGGTGGATCTGGAGATTCCCGAGGCGAGTTGCTTCGGTCTGCTCGGACCCAACGGCGCCGGCAAGACGACGCTGGTCTCAATACTTTGCGGCATCCGGCGCGCCGATAGCGGCAGCATCCGGGTGCGCGATGCAGCGGGGCGCTGGTTCGAATGCGGCGCGCGTGCCGGCTGGGCGAGAACCGGCGGCGCGGCCGACTTGATCGGTCTGGTGCCGCAGGAGCTGGCTTTTTATCCGACCCTGACCGTCCGGGAGAACCTCCATTATTTTGGCACGCTTCATGGCTTGCGAGGCGCGCGGCTGCGCGAACGCACGGACGCGAGCGTGGCCATCGGGCGGCTGGAGGCGCATTGGGGGCAACGGGCGGAGGCCCTGTCGGGCGGTTTGCAGCGCCGCCTGAATCTTGCCATCGGCGTGATTCATGCGCCGCCCTTGCTGGTGCTCGATGAACCGACGGTCGGTGTCGACTCCCAGTCGCGGCGTTTTGTGCTCGAGGAATTGGCCCGGCTCAAGAGCGGCGGCACCACGATTCTGTACACGTCGCATTACCTCGATGAGGTCGAGCAGTTGTGCGACAGCCTGGCGGTCATCGATCAGGGCCGGGTGGTGGCGCATGGTTCGCGTGAAGATCTGCTCAGAGACAGCGTGGTCACGTTGCGTACGGCCGCCAGACCGCCCGCCGCGCTGCTGGAGCAACTTGCCGCGATCCCGTCGGTCACAGCGCTGCACCATGACGAAACCGCACTGACCTTGGCGAGCCGCGATCCAGCGGCCACTCTCGCTGCCGCAATGCAAGCAGCCCAGCGCAACCACGTGACGTTGGTCGAGGCGTCGATGGGCCGGCGCAGTCTTGAGACGCTTTTTTTCCACCTTACCGGCGCGCAACTGCGCGACGAAGGCGTTGATGAATCCATTCCTTAAACTGCTTGCCAGCGTGGTCAAGGAGTTTCGCGTCATCGCACGCGATCGTGCCGGCCTGGCGCTGCTGTTCGTGATGCCGCTGGGTTTTGTCACGGTCATGTCGCTCGCCTTGCAGGATGTCCTGGGGCAGCCGGAAGCGGCCGCGCGGTTGCGCTTTTCCATTGTCGTTCTGGACGGGGATGCCGGCCTTGTGGGTCGGGCGATTGTGGAGGAACTGGCCAACCTGGACTTCGTGCGGGTAACAAAGTTGCCCTTTGCGGATTTTCAACAGTCCAGCGCAGGCCTGCGTGAGCAGGTTCGCACGGGACAAGAACGTCTCGCGCTGATCATTCCCACAGACCTCTCTGCCAGGCTCGACAGTGCGCTCGCCGATGGTGGTCCCGGCGCGCTGTTTGACGCGCCCGCCGGCAAAAGCATTGCGCTGGACCTGCTGGTCGATCCGGCCTTGCGTGCCGATTTCCGGTTGCTGGTCACGATTGCCATTGAGCGCATCCTGCAGGGCATCGAATTGCGGCGTGCCATGACGCTTTTCACTGGAGGAGATTCCCTTTTGGCATCGGTCCCGAATACCGCGGCAACGCCGCGCCGCGGTGGCGTGATGCGTGTGAATAACCGCGCGCTCGAAACAAGCCTGGCCAGGAATGCGGGACCTGCGATTTCGCCCACGTCCGCCCAACAGAATGTGCCAGCCTATAGCCTGCTCGCCATTTTCATGTTGGTGGTGCCGCTGTCCCAGACTTTTATCAAGGAACGTACGCAAGGCAGCCTGACCCGGCTGCGGTCCATGCCGGTGCCGGGGTGGGTTATTATCGGCGGGAAATTTGTGCCTTACTTCATTATCAACCTGCTGCAGATGGCGCTCTGTCTGAGCATTGGGCGATTTGTGCTGCCGCTTCTCGGTGGTACGGCATTGCGTTTCGAACACGCGCTGGGGGGCATACTGCTGCTGTCTGCCGCTGCCAGCGTCGCTGCCATCGCCTTTGCGCTGATGGTTTCGCTCTTCGCGCGCACGGCTGAGCAGGCAACCGCTTTTGGTGCCACGGCCATTCTTTTGCTGGCTGCGCTCGGCGGCATAATGGTGCCCCGGATGCTCATGCCGCCGGTGCTGCAGAAGATCGGACTGGTGTCACCTCTGGGCTGGGCGCAAGATGGATTTCTCGATCTTTTCGTGCGCGGCGCGGGCGTCGTGGATGTGCTCGACCGGGCCGGGGCATTGCTGGCGTTCGCCCTTGTCTGCATGGCGCTGGCGGGGTGGCGCTTTGCCACGCTGGACAAATAGTGAACCCTGAATTCCATAGTCGATCTTCATCATGAATGTTGCAAGCAACAACCCGGTTGGCGCTGAACTCAAACAGGAAATCAAGCGCGTGATTGTAGATGCCTGTGAGTTGGCGATCGCACCTGAATCCATTGGCGACGACGACCTGCTGATAGGCAGCGAGTCGGCTCTTGGGCTCGATTCGCTTGATGCCCTGCAGGCCGCGGTGGCGCTCAGCAAGCGCTTCGGTCGCCGCATCCACGACGGCAACCACGCTCGCCGGGTCATGCGCTCGGTCAATACCCTCGCAGAATTCATCGAGGGGCGCTGAGCGCTTGAATCCGACTTTGGGTCAATCCTCGCACGCGCCGTCGTGCCCACTCCGTGTTCGCATCGCCAGCGTAGGCGTACTGTCCGCGCATGGCCGCGGCATGGCGCCGCTGGTGGCTGGCATCCGCGCCGGTTTGTGCCCTGTCGTCGATGCGGACGGCATCGGTTATCCGGCCCCGGCGCTGCCACGGGTAAGTCGCTTTCCCATGCCGGCGCTGCAACCCGGCGAGGCGGGTGCGGCGGCGAGATTGCTCGAGGTCGTGGAACAGGCGCTGGGCGCGTTGCACATCGGCGAAGACGCCCTGCGGGCGGAAGAGTTTGGGCTGGTGGTTGGCACCGCTGGCTTTCTTTACGCATCCAGCGCCGAGTTATACGGACGGGCTATGGGTACCTTGCCTGACGCAACGCCGGTTTCCGTGCGCGGGCCGTCCTGGGGTGTGGCGTTGATCGCCGAGCGGTATGGGTTGCGTGGACCGGGCCTGAGCGTGAGTTCCGGTTGCACTTCGAGCGCGAACGCGCTGTTGATAGCAGCCGAGATGATCGATCGTGGCCGCGTGCGGCGCGTCCTCGTGGTTGGCGCCGAAGAATTGAGCGCGGTGACATTGAGCGGTTTCGATTCGCTGATGCTGTTGGACCCGGCCTGCTGCCGGCCCTTTGACCGTGACCGCCAGGGTCTCCAGATTGGTGAAGGAATTGCGGCCATGATGCTGGAGGCCGACGGTGGGGCAGACGCTGGCACAGGCGGCGCGAGCAAATTTGCTCGCGTTCGCGGCGGCGCCAATCGCTGCGACACCCATCACTTGACCAGTGCAAACCCAAACGGCAGCGTCATGCGCGACGTAATGCTGGAAGCATTGGCAAGCGCGGGTATCTCCGTTGCGGACGTGGTTGCAGTGAAGGCCCATGGCGCCGGCAGCACTGACAGCGATCGTGCAGAAGCGGCAGCGCTGCGTGCGGTATTTGGCGCCGCGCTGCCACCGTTGCTGGCTCTGAAACGCTACGTTGGCCACACGCTAGGCGCCTGCGGGACACTGGAAACGGCGGCGCTGATGGGTTGCGTGGCCGACGGGTTCTTGCCTGCAGCCGCGGGCTTCCGTGTGGTTGATCCTGAACTCGGCGTCACGCCGCTGCGCGAGGCAGTGCCGGCAAGGTCCGGCCACTATCTGCTCAATTTTTTTGGCTTCGGTGGCAACTACACGTCGCTGGTGCTGGAAATTGGATGAAGCCTTGGACGTAAGTGCATTTTGCGCATCGTCGCCGGTCTATATCCGTGCCGCGGGAGGCGTCGCGGCCGCGGCATCAGGCACGGTCGGAACCATCGGCTTTGCGGACGCGCCACTGCGCACGGACGCGAAGCCGGTCGCATTACGCGCGCTCGTGGCGCAGGTGGCGCCGCAAGTCTCGCGCATGGCCTCGCGCTTTTCGCAGCTTGCTGTGTTGGGCGCGGCAGATTGCCTGCGCCGGCTGGAAGGTGCGCAGGCGAGTGAGCTCGATGCCCATGCGCGCATCTACCTCGCCACCGGGTTGGGCGATGTTGCACACACTGACGCGTTGTATTACGGCGTAATGCCGCCCCGGAGCGAAATGCCGCCGCCGGCGCGCTTCGCAACCTCTGGTAACAACATGGCGGCTTTTTTTGTGGCACGGTACGCCGGACTTACGTCGCGCAACCTTACCTTGTCTCAGGCAGAATTGTCGCTGGAGTGCGCGCTCGAACTGGCGCTGTCCGATTTTGCGGCAGGAGCCACGTGCTCGGCATTGCTGGGTGGTGTGGATGAAACCACGCTGCCGCGCGAGTTTTACACCCGCCGCTTCCATGTCGGAGCGGATCAGGTGATCGGCGAGGGGAGCGGCTGGCTCCTGCTGGATGCTGAGCCCGAGCACGGCGTCGTTCGTGCATTGGGTGCGATCCTGGGCGCCAGCGTCGTGCCCGCGCCAGCTACACCAGACCCAAATAGCCTGATCGAACAGGTCCGGCGGGCAAGCCAGGTCTTTGGGGTGGATGCGTTACGGACGTCCCGCCTTGTCGTTATGCCGGGAACCGGAATTGCCGCCGACCAATTGATGGCACTGCAGCGCGAACTGGGAGCCACTGGCCCGGCCTGGAAGTGCCACGACTACCTGGGCTGGAGCGGCCGCTTTCCAACCGCCGCGGCCGTGGGCATCGCCGCCATGTTCGGTCCGATCGTAGAACATCGGACTGAAGGGCTGACCTGTCTGCACGTGAATCGCGACCCGAGCGGGCGCACCGGCCTGATTGCGTTTGAAGTTTATCCTTCCTCGCACTAAAGAGCAGCGCCGATTGCGCGAAAAACCTCTCGCTCACGGCTGGCGCACTCAAGCAAGATGACCGACAAGGACTTGTAGGCTGCCGGAGCGGTGCCAGCTTTACCACCGTCGCCGCGAATCAGTTGCGCGCCCTGCACCGCGAACTCGCGCCACCGATCGCCGATGTCGGAAAGCATGGCGGAGGCTTCGTGGAGCGCCGGCCGGCCGAGTATTGCGGATGCCTCATCGAGGAAAGCCGCATACATGAAACGGAAGCCGGCGCCCCCGGTGCCGATCTCCTCCTGCATCCGAATCACGTTCGCGAGGTGACTTCGTGCCGCGTGGCCGGACATGCGAAGAGGCCACTTGGCAACCGCGCCGGCCAGCGCGCGGATGCCGGCCACCCCCATCAACGGCAGCGGAATGTTGAGCATGCGCGACACGGTAGTGCGCAGGCCGGCCCGCACCGCACGCTCGATATCGGGCTGCTGCGCTCGACTCTCCAGGTAGTAAAGCAACCCGCGCGGTGCGAGTGGTCCTTTTGAGAAGCGCGCGCGACGAAGGTCGTCGGCGGGACAACGTACTACATCCTCGAAAACCGTATCGCTGAGTAGATAGTCGTTGTCCTGCCTGCCGTAGGCAATGACGTGGTGTCCGTTAAACTGGAAACGCATGTCGCGTGGAAAATAGGGCAGCCAGAACACACCCGTCTGCATGCCGACGGGCTGCCCTATTGCCAACATCTGGTCGAGGGCTCGCATGCCACGCTCGGGATCGCGGTAGCGTGTGCGAACCAGCTTCACGCCAAGCCGCCGTGCGCCGCGCGCGATGATGGCGTTTGGCATGTCGCGATAGGAAATAAGCGGCAGGTCATAGATCTTCACAAAGGGCAAATACAGAAAAAACAGGCCGCTACCGATACCGAACACCATTGCTTCGGAGAGGTTGAGGCCGTGGTGACGCAGCAACGCGGCAAAGGCGCCGCTCTCGCAGTGCGCGGCATGCACGTGATCGAATCTTGCCGGAGTTGGCGACTCCAACGCGCTCATGGCGCTTCTTGACCTGAATTGGGGCCGCGTTTGAGGGATGACAAAGCGATGCCGAAGGCGTTGGCATAGCGCTGCAGAAGCCTGTCCGGCAGACGCGCGAAAACAGAAGGACGCAGGTGGCGGCGAATGCGCAGCGACCAAATACCGGTATGTGCTGCCAGCAGGCCCGCATTCATGTGAAAGCAGGCCATGTGGAAGGCTAGAGGGCTGGCGCGGCCTTCGCCCACATCCCGGGCCGCCTGGGCGATTTTTTCCTCTACATCGGAGAGCGCCTGCCGGTTGGCAATGGCTTCAACCTGCCAGCCGCGACTTTTGGTGATCAGGTACTGGCCGTTGCCATCCTGCGCATAGCAGGCGCGGCTGTGCCCCTCCAGAATCGAATCGTCTTGCGGAACCTGATGAACTTTCATCGGCTTGAGTCAGACCACGGTAAGTTGCATGTAATACACGGTGAAGCGCGCGCTTTCGGGTACGAAGCAAAGCAGCTTCTGACCTCGTTCCAGTCGCCCGCTGTTCATCAGCTCCTCGAGCATCAGGTAGATCGAGGCCGAACCGACGTTGCCAACCTGCGAGAGATTCGTGAACCAGCGCGATTCGGGAATGCTGAAGTCCAACGCTGCGAGTCTATCCATTAGCACGCTGCGGAAGTATTCCGACGAGTAATGCGGCAGAAACCAGTCGATTGCGTGCGCCGCGATGCCCCGGCGTCCTGCAATCGCGAGCAGGGTGTCGCGTGTGCACAGTCGCGTGATCAGTGCATCGAGCAGGCGCGCGTCCTGTTTAATGGCAAGATAGTCGTCGCGCACCATTTCCTCCGGGCTGTCCGCATTGCGCCAGCCGCGCAGCGTGCCGTCGGGATGTTTTACGGCGCCGCTGTACATGCAAACCGGCAACTCGTGGGCGAGCGACATACCGTCGATCCAGTCGATGCGCAGGGCGAGCCGGCCGGCTATGGGCTCGTTGGAGACCAGCGCTGCTCCCGCGCCATCGGAGAGCATCCAGCGGAGAAAGTCTTTCTCAAAGGCAAGCGCCGGCGTGCGCGCCGCCCCAACGACATTGTCCAACACTTCATGCGTAAAATTGCGCGCAGCCATGAACGAGGAGACGAGTTCCGATCCGCAGGAGACCGCCCGCGAACAGTCGCTTGTCCGCACACTCAGATAGGCGTGCTTGAGCGCGGCCATGCCGGCCGAGCAAACGCCCGCGACGGAGATTGCTTCCAACGGAGTTTCGCCAAGTTCTCCGTGCACCATGTGCGCATGAGCCGGCATGATCTGGTCTGGAGTGGACGTGCCGCACGCGAGCAACGCCAGATCACCAACGCGCCAGTTCACGCGCGCCAAGGCATCACGCACCGCCATCGCCGTCATTTGTGCATTCGTATGTGTGGGCTGGCCCGTGCCAGGATCAATTGCGTAATAGCGTGACAGTATGCCGCTGTTGCGCAGGGTAATCCGCCGCGCGCGTGAGGCGTGCCTCCCGACCTGCCCGAGAACACTTTCCATCTCATCGTTGGCGACTGGCGCGTTGGGGAGGCATTTGCCCATGCCTACGATATAGACTGCTTCGGCGTTCGTTTTCAATCCGGTGAATCCTCAAGCACTATCATCATAACGAGCGATCATACAGGGCCAGTCGCTCGGTGCCTGAGCCCGATGGCAGTTCAAGGGCTGTTGCTTCATCCTGAACTTTTCGACTGCAGCGCGCTTTGATAGCCAGGATCGTGGCGGTGAATGGGAGCACGGTCAGAATCATTGTGACCAGGAAAACCACATAGATCACCAGAACAGGCTTGCGTGCGCCGCTGCCGGGTTTGCCGACTGCGCGGAGGATGCGGCCCCAGATCCTGAAGCTGCGGTAGCCGATCCGCTCAGCCAGCAACGTAAGCGGCTGCACGGTAGCGGCCTGGAGGCCGCGCAGGAACGGGCCTTCGTCGGTCTTCCCAAGTCTGGGTAACGCGGCGTTCAGTGCATGGCCAAAGCGTTCCGAACGTTTGATCGCACTGGCGCTGATGCCGGCCTCCGGCAGGATTCCCATCAGCGGCCCTTTGTTGCCGGTCAGCAGCCACCACGGTGTCGTAATGAAGGTAGCCCATAGCGGGCCCTCGTCGGTGAGCACGACATTATCAACGAGTCGAGCACCGAGATCGTGCAAGAGGCCCAACATGGTCTGATGAGCTCTCACCCACATATTGCGGCAGCCCACTACCGTTATGACGGGGCGGTCACGCAGCACTTTCGCCTCGGGCGACTGCAGGAAAGCCACGATCGGCAGTGAAGGTGAGAGAAACCAGACCTGATATCCGAGCACAACCAGATCGTAGTGAGCGTCCGGGGCGATCCCGCAGGGCTCAATCGGCGGCGGATCCTGATAGACCGACTCTGGAAAGACATCGAAGAACGACAAGAAACGCCACGGAAAAGCATAGGAGGGCAGCGGTCTAAGTTCGCGCCAGTCGATTCTTATGTCTGGATTGATTGCCAGTGGTCCGAGAAAGGAACGCAGGACGCGCGTGAGCTGCCCGGTCTGCGAATAGTGGACGACAAGAATATGAACCATGGGCTGCCCAAACCACGCCGAACTTGGGTTCGATGCGCCCGCGTTCGAATCGCTTTGAAGTTTTCTTGGTCACAAGTCTACGCGCGTTTTCGAACGTTCACTCTGCCCTCGTGGTGGAATATGACCTTGCTGCCAACGTTCGCGGAATGGCGACAGAGCGTGTCGTCAAGGACAAAGCCCGGTCGCGGCTTAGTGGGCCCTGTTCCGCCCGGAGTCCAGGGCCTTTTGGCATCGCTCAGCGGTAGCCACCTTCCGTCGCGCTGTGGATTATCCAAATCAGATGGCCTGAAGTGAAATCGCCCATGCCACCGCCAGCGAAAATCAGACGGCCCTGGCCCTTGTAAACCATTTCGTAACGATGTTTGTCGCCGCCGAAATAAAATGGAATGAAGGCCTTGCCCGTGATGTATGCCCCCTGATCTGTTGGCTGACCTATCACATCAGTGACCTGCCTCATCGGCATTCCAATCTCCAGCTTGTTGAAGCTGCTGTTTGGATCGGGCTTGCCCGTAATTTCGCCTTCCCAGTCGCCGAGTCCCTTGATTTTCCTGCCATACCCTTCCTCGACCAGTTTAGAGTTGGTGACTTCGCCATTGCTGTTCATTCCCGGGCCAGTCCTCGCAGTGCTCGAAGGTGAACTGGTGACAGGCGCCGGCGAGTCAGTCCTGGCCATCCGCGACTGGCATCCGGCCATGGCAATCGCCGCTGCGAGTATCAGCGGTACGAAACTGGCAATTCTTTGACTCTGCATGCTAAGCCCTCCCCAAGTTGAGATTTCGCGACGCAAGGCAAGCGGGTTTCACCTCACGAATGCACCAAGTAGCTACAAGATTCACAATACAACATACCCTTGCATCTGGCAATGCTATTGCCGATAAACCGTACGAATGGCGATCTGGATAGGCGCCAACTGCCAGACCGGGAAAATGAACCGCGGACTTGGATTGCATGGCGGGGAGGAAAGGGGAGCATAGGTGCTCCGGAAGCGTCGTTGGTCTGCTCTCCCCTAACCTAAAGTGTTGCGACCAGCAGTACGTTGGCAAACGGCGTGCCGGCGCTCATTGGAATCGCCTCGACCCGGAACCCCAGTGCGCCCAGCACGTCTTTCCAGGCAGAGAGCCGCCGGCAATAAAGTCGGATGTACCCGTGCCCGCGCATGAACATCATCGTGTGATCGACCCAGATGCTCCAGCGAAACCCCCATCCGCCGCCGGCGTCGCCGACCCGAAGCAGCAGCGTGCCAGAAGGCAGGAGTGCGTCGCGCACGCGGCGGAGCAGCGCATCCTGCTCGGCAAGGCCGATGAAGTGCAGCACATCGAGAATGACGATCACATCGGCGCGGCCGAATGCCGTGGAGCGGATGTCGCCGGCAATGAATTGGGCCGTGTTGCCCAGCGCCGCGCGGGCGCACTCGACATCGCGCGGCATCAGTTCGACGCCGGCGATGGTCGCGAGGCGTGGCGGCGCCGGCCAGTTTGCTGGCCAGTTACCCGCATCGAATTGCGCCCGCGCCGCGAGCATCCAGGAAGCCAGCAGGCCCTGCCCGCAGCCCAGGTCCAGCAGCCGGTCGCCATCGGGTATCAGGCCGCGCTCGAGCAGACCTGCAAAAGCCGGATCGCTGCCCAGCTTGCCGCGCGCGAAGTGCCAGGCGAAACGCCCGGCGGCGCGATACGGCGCCGACGCGGCGTCGACCAGCGCGGATCGCATTGTGTCCGCAGTCATCGGAGCACCGCGCGCAGCGTGACGGGCGTGAGCCCGGCGGCGCGGATAGCAGAGAGCACCTGCGGCAGGACTGCCAGTATCACCGGCTGTCCGGTGGCCGTGCGGGCAGCGTTGCCATCATGGACCAGGAGGATGTCGCCGCCTTGCAGGTTGGAAAGCAGCCGGCGCAGGACGGTGTCGGGATTGCGCTCCACCGTGTCGAATCCGCGCCGGGTCCAGCTTGCGAGCCGGAGGCCCACCCGGCACAACGCGGGATCGAGCAGCGGGCTGCGCAAACCCGCCGGTGCGCGAAAGAACAGCGGTGCTTGGCCGGTGACGCCGGCAATCGTCTCCTGCGCCGCACGCAGTTCGCGCGTGAACCCGGCTACACCCAGCAATGCAAAATGCCACCAGTGTTGATCGCTGTGATTCTCCACCGCATGACCGCGCCGCACGATCTCCCGACACAGATCGGGATACCGGGCGACGTTCTTACCAATGCAGAAGAACGTCGCGCGGGCACCGTGCGCATCGAGGATGTCGAGGACCTGCGGGGTCACCACCGGATCGGGACCGTCATCGATGGTGAGCGCGACTTCGCCGCGCGCCGCGGCATCCGCCGGCAGCCGGGTCCAGTTCGGTCCCAGCAACCGGCTGCGCGGCCACATGCCTACGGCCGTCAACAGCACATGATTGGCGACAACCGCGCCGGCCGCCCAGCGCCAGAGCGTCGGGTTCACCAATATCGCCGTCACCGCAGCAATGTGCAGCAGGATTGAAAACGCCAGCAACGGCGTCGGGTGCCAGGGGGTCGGAATAGGGGTCATGGTGCGCAGGCCGCAGTGTACGCGACGGCGGCGTCGACAATCGTCGTGGTGCGCATCGTTGAAGCGCGTTCTCGTCTAGCCGGCTGGTTGATCCGCCCGCCCGGCCAGGATCGCCGAAAAGACCAGGGTCAGGATGGCGCCCGGACCGACCGTGATGCCAATCGCCTGCAACACCGGCACCTTGGAAAAGGCCAGCAGGCCAAAGCCCGCCACCGTGGTCAGGTTGGCGCAAAGCAGCGAGGCCAGCATGCGTGCGGCGTCGTCGCTGGTCGCCGCCGTACGGCGATCGAAGAACAGCGCGTAATTCGAGCCGACCGCGACGATCAGCAGCATCCCGACCAGATGCAGTATGGTCAGTTGCTTAGCCGCTAGCGCGAGGCCGGCGACAACTACCAGCACCGCGGCGATCAACGGCGCCAGCACCCGCACAACGCGCGCCGGCGAGCGCAGGGTGACCAGCAACAAAGCAACTATCGCGGCCAGCCCCGCGAGTGATAGCCAGATCGCCTCGTGCAGATAACCGGCATAGAGTTGGTCCGTCTCGCCCTTGACGTCGACGAACAAGGCGTTGGGCAGGCGGGCGGCGGCCAGTGCGGCGCGGACCTTGGTCGGGTCGATTGCCAGCGTCGCAGCGTCCGCAACCGGCCCGCGCAACGGTAACACTGCGCTCCAGCGGCCGCCTTGTTGCACGATCAGCGCATCGACCGCCTGCGCCACCGACGTGCTGTTCAGGTCGGCGCGCTGCAGTGGCTTGCGGTTGCGGGCAGCCTCGACGTCGTCGACGAACGGAGCGAGGCGCTCGGCGCGGATCGGCAGGGATGCCGTCGCGGCCCGCAAGCGTCGAATCAACTCTTCCTTCGGCGGCAATGCAGCTTGCCGCGCCTCCTGGGTCGCTGCACTCGGCAGGTAAACGGTAGGGCTCTCGTAGCCAGCCAGCGCGCCGGCGTCGACCAGCGGCTGCAAAGCGGCGGTGACCTGCTCGGCTGACCGCAGAGCCGACTCCATGTCGGCTCCGGACGTGACCACCAGGTAACGCACATCCGGCGCGCCCAGATCGCCACGCAATGATTGATCGCGCGCCTGGTCTTCGGCGGAGATCGGGCTCAATGCCCCCAGTTCGTTGTTCCACAGGGTGCCCCGGTGCATGACCAGCACGATGCACGAGGTCAGAGCCAGCGCTGCAAGCGCCCAGCGCAAGCTGCCGGCGCGGCGCACCAGTGCGGCAAGCCCCAAGCCCAGCCGCGAAATATCGCGAATGCGAAAGCCGGCCGGCAGCAGGTTCGGCAGCACAAAACGGGTGACCATCGCGGCGACGATCAGGCCGGTAATCGAGTACAGCCCCAGTTGCGCCAGTCCGGGAAATCCGGAAAACAACAGGGATGCAAACCCGAACACCGAAGTCAGCACGCCCAGCCGGATGGTGGGCCAGAAGCTGGCGAGCCAGTCCTGATCGTACCCGTCATCGCCGGGATGGCTGCCCGCCCCGGCAGTGCGGTGCGACTGAATGAACAGGTAGATCGAGTAGTCGACGGCTTCGCCGATCAATGTGGTGCCGAACCCCAGAGTGAGCCCATGCACCTCGCCGAAACCGAGACTGACTGCGGCCACCGCTGCCAGGGCGCCGGACGCCACCGGCAGCAGCCCCAGGCCCAGCGCGGCGAACGAGCGGTAGATCAGGAGCAGCAGACTTACGATGATCGCCGCGCTCAACAGCGATAGGCGCAACACCTCGCTCTGTATCGTCGCGCGCGCCGACACCGCGAAGGCACCGGGCCCGGTTGCGATCAACTTCGCCTGTCCCGCCGCTGCGCCCGTCTCCCCGAGCGCCCGATCGAATGCGGCGTGGATATCGGCAATGGCTTGCTGCTGGCCGTCGATGTCCGATCCCGCGGCGCGTGTCTGCGCCAGGAGCAAGGCCCGCGCACCGTCCTTCGATACCCAGACGCCGTGCAACTGCTGCGGCCGGGACCCACCGTCGAGTTGACCGAGCAAGCTCACCATTTCCCCGGTCGGGTCGCGCGGCAGCACCGACTTGAGCAGCAGGCCCGCGGGTGATGCGAGCAGGTCTATGCTCTCGCCTATGCTCGCGCGCAGTCCATCTTCGGTAAAGTGTTCCGGCGTGACCGCCGGACTCAACAAATAGCGATTGGCAAAGAAAAACGCCCGGTCGCGTTCGATCTCCTTCGCTTCGCCGTTGTGCATCGTGGTAAACGCCTTTGAGGCGCGCAGCTTGTCGCCGAGATTTCTGGACAGCCTGGCGCGGGTTTCCGCATCGGCGCCTTCGATGCCGATCAGCACCAGCCGGGAAACAGCGCCGTCTTTGAGCTGATCGACCAGAATCCTTTGTTCGGCGGTCGGCGCGCGCGGCAGGAACGCCGACAGGTCGGCCGTGAAATGGGTGCGACCGACGATGACGCCGCAGACGAGGAGACCGGCAATCCACAGTCCGATAGCGGGCAGTGCGCGGCGATTCATTGCGGCGCAGATCTGGCAGGGCCAGCCGCGGCTGCCGCGCCAACGAGTGGCTCGACGGTCATCAGCGAGCGGTCGCCATCGGCTTGCAGGATTTCGATGGAGCGTACGCGGTCGCGCGTCCCGGTCACGTCGATGCGCAACACGATAGCCGCGAGCTTGTCGTCGGACGGGTACATGACCAGCGTCCAG
>PLYG01000580.1 GCA_003153335.1 Betaproteobacteria bacterium
TGCTGGGCGACCTGGGCGCCGACGTGATCGCGGTTGAACCGGCGGAGGGCGCGTGGCAGCGCCACTGGTTCTCGGCCAACAAGAGCACCGATGGCCAGAGCACCTTGTTCCTGTGCGCCAACCGGAACAAACGCAGCGTGGCGCTGGATCTGAAATCGCCCCGGGCGAAGGAAATCGCGCTGAAGCTGTGCCAGACCGCCGACGTGGTGGCCGAGAATTTCCGCCCCGGCGTGATGGAGCGCTTAGGGCTGGGCTACGACAAGCTGAAGGCGCTGAAGCCGGCGTTGATCTTCGCTTCCGCCTCGGGCTTCGGGCCGGACGGACCCTATGTCGAACTACCGGGGCAGGATTTGATGATCCAGGCGATGTTCGGCTTGGCCAAGATCACCGGGACGCGCGACACTGGGCCGCTCACCGTGGGTGTGTCGGCGGCCGACCACCACGGCGCGATGGTGCTGGCGATGTCGATCATGGCCGCACTGGTGCGCCGCCAGCGCACGGGCCAGGGTTGCCGCGTGGACGTGAACCTGATGCAGGCCTCGATGGATTTGCAGGGCGAGTCGCTGACCGGCTTTTACAACGGTGGCAAGTCGGACAGCGAAGTGCGGCCGCGCTATATCGGCGGCTGGTATTACCCCGCGCCCTACGGCATCTACCCGACCAGGGACGGGCACTTGGCGATTTCGCTGGGCGCGCATGAAACCCTGGCCCAGGCGCTGGGCGAGCCGCGCATCGCGCAGTTCTCTGAGGCCGAGGCGTTCGACAAGCGCCGCGACGAGTTGGCGGCGCTGGTGGCGCAATGCACCGCGACGAAAACCTGCGCCGAATGGGTGGCGATCATGACGCCACTGAAAATCTGGCACGCGCCGGTGCGCGGCTATGACGAAATCCTCGCCGACCCGCAGGTCAAGCACAACCAGGCGATCGTTACTGCCATGGGCGCCACCGGCACGCCGCTGACTTTCGTCAACCACCCGGCGCAGTACGACGGCCAGGCGGCCGAGGTCGGCCTGCCGCCGCAAAAGCTGGGCGCGCAGACATCCGACATACTGAAAGAACTGGGCATCGGCGAGGCCGAGCAGGCCGCGCTGGAGAAAGAGGGCGTGATCAAGCGCCAATAGGATCAGGTCCGTGCACCTGGCGGCGCGTACTGCGCTATGCTTGGCAGACTAAAGGGGGAACCATGAGCGACTTTCACGTCAAGATCGGCGACCACGCCAGCTTTTCCAAAACCGTCGGCGAGTCCGACATCTATATGTTCGCCGGCATCACCGGCGATCTGTCGGGCAATCACGTCAACGAGGAATACATGCGCCGGTCGAAATACGGCCGGCGTATTGCGCATGGCGTATTGATTGTCGGCTTCATGTCCACTGCCTCGACGCTGATCATCGACAAGTGCGTCAGCGCGGGCATCGACGAGACCCCCGTGTCGCTGGGCTACGACCGCATCCGGTTCCTCGGCCCCGTGTTCATCGGCGACACGGTGACGGTCAGCTACACGATCAGCGAGATCGACACGGTCAAGCGCCAGTCGAAATCGTCGATCGAGGTGCGCAACCAGAACGACGAGTTGGTCGTCGTCGGCACGCATATCCTGCGCTGGGTCAAGAATCCGGAGGCTGCCAAGGCCGCCGACTAACCGGGACGCGCCCGGAACCATCCGCATGGTCGAGATCATATCGATGCGGAGCTGCACCGTCCGCGTTCCACTGGACCACGTCACCTCGTTCTCCAGCCGCACGGTCAGCACGTGCGCTCGAGGGACGGCGCCGAGGGCATCGGCTTTTGTTACGCCATCAGCGCGCCGGCGGCACCACCTGCGTTCGGCTCAAGTGGTTGTTGGCCGTAGTGAATTTTTTGAGCAGACGCAGAAACTCCTTGCGCTCGGCTGCAGTGAACGCAGCCAGCAACGCCACTTTCGCCTCTTCTGCCAGCGGTGCGCAGCGCGCGAGCAGCGCGTGTCCAGTTGGCGTCAGCGTGAGCGCGCTGCGGCGGCGGTCGGTCGAACTCGGTTGTTTGCGCAGCAAACCGCGTTTGGCGAGGCCGCCGACCACCAGCCCGGTGGTGGATCGATCCAGTCCGACGAGTCGCGCGATTGCCGATTGGTCGGACGGTCCTTCGTGCTGAAGCATGTAGAGCGCACCATACTGGCTGGGTGTAAGTTCTTCGTCGCGGCACATCTCGACGAACACCGACGTTGCGATCTGGTGCGCCCGGCGTATCAGAAACCCGGGACGGTCGTGAAGATAGGCGGTACTGTCCGATTGCCGGGCGGCGGGTTTGGATTTGCGCATGTCCTCTGGGCTGAGCGGGATCGAATCGATACACCGATTATACGGCGCACCGCCAGCGGATTGACAGACGTCTTACAAAGTAGGTAGTATTACCCTGCAGATAGTCAGACGTCTTACTATTCGGCCCGCATCAGGCAAGAACGCTCTGCGCCGAGCGGTGGACGCGGGTGGTGCGCGCCGCGCATATCGGAGTCGACTGAATCCGCTATAGGAGTCCCCAATGAAGCTCGACATCTTCAATCACCTGTTCCCGAAAAAATTCTACGAGCGCATGCTCGAAGTCTCGCCCAAGGGGCGCGACATTCAAAAGCGCGTGCGCGAAATTCCGTGCATCGTCGACCTGGACGAGCGCTTCCGCATCATGGATATGTTCGACGACTATGCGCAGGTGCTCAGCCTGCCCTCGCCGCCGATCGAAGTGTTCGGCCCCCCGCCACTGTCGACCAAAATGGCGCGGCTCGCCAACGACGG
>PLYG01000109.1 GCA_003153335.1 Betaproteobacteria bacterium
GGCGCGCCGCCGCGCGCGGGCCGCGCATATCATCCGCGCGGTATCGAGTACACCTGGGGTGAGACCGCCGATGCCGTCGAGGTGCTGCGTGACCGCTACGCGGCCGCGGGTTACGGCCACGGACATCGTGTCGCGGTGCTGATCGAGAATCGCCCGGAGTTCTTTTTTCATTACTACGCGCTGAACGCGCTCGGCGCGAGCATCGTGCCGATCAATCCGGAATATCGGCACGACGAGATTTTCTATTATATGACGCATTCCGGGGCGTGCCTCGCCGTCGCCATCAATTCGCGTTTCGCTGATCTCGAAGCGGTCGCACGCGAGCTGCCGCAGCCGATGCCGGTCGTGTCCTTCGAGGATTTTCCGAACATGCCGCCACCGGCGCCGCCAGCGCNNATCCACCGGCCGGCCGAAGGGTTGCATTCTGACCAACGAATACTTTCACACTTTCGGCAACTGGTATGCAAGCTGCGGCGGCACGATCGCGCTGCACGAGGGTGAAGAGCGTCTGTACAACCCGCTGCCATTGCATCACGCCAACGCGCTCGGCATTTCTTCGCCGGCGATGCTGCTCACGGGTGGCTGCCATTTCGTTCCCGACCGCTTTCATCCGGGCTGTTGGTGGGATGACATGCACGCCTGCGGCATCACTGCCGTACATTACCAGGGTGTCGTGCCGAATCTCCTGATGAAACAGGCACCGACGGCGAACGAGCGCACGCACAAAATCCGCTACGGTCTCGGCGTTGGCGTCGATCCGACACAACACGCGGCGATCGAAGCGCGCTTCGGCTTTCCGCTGGTCGAGTTCTGGGCGATGACCGAGACCGGACGCCTCATGGTCGACAACCATGAGCCGCGTCAGATTCACACGCGCGCGTTCGGGCGCCAGCGGCCGGGACTCGAAGCGCGGGTCGTCGATGGCCATGATCGCGAGGTGCCGCCGGGGCAGCCGGGTGAACTCGTGATTCGCCACAGCGCTGCGGAGCCGCGCAAGGGTTTCTTTTCCTGCTACCTTAAGGACCCCGTAGCGACCGACACCGCCTGGCGCGGCGGCTGGTTTCATACCGGCGACGTCGTCACCAAAGACGAGTCGGACATGCACTATTTCGTCGATCGCAAGAAGAACATCATCCGCCGTTCGGGCGAAAACATCGCTGCTGCGGAGGTCGAGGCGATCCTCGCGGTGCACGACAAGGTGCGTCAGGTCGCAGTCATCGCGGTACCCGACGAATTGCGCGAAGAAGAGGTTATGGCCTGCGTGATCGCCAAAGACAAGGCTGACGAAGACGAAGCCCTCGCGCGCGAGCTCTTCGAACTCTGTCACGCGCGGCTCGCGTACTTCAAGGCGCCGGGTTGGGTGCTGTACATGGATTCGTTCCCGACGACGAGTACGCAGAAGATTCGCAAGGTGAGCATGTTCGAGGCGGGCGTCGATCCGCGCAAAGTCCCCGGCGCGATCGACCTTCGCGCGCTGAAAGGAAAAACGCGCGCGTCGGCTTCGGCATCCTGATCACGCGGCCTCGCAGCTCGACGCCGCCGGACATTCGACTGGAGAGAATGGCTTATGAAGGCCCCCGTCATTACCCGAGACAGCAGCGCCGGCGTGATTGCCCGCTTTTTGAAGGCACGCGGCGTCGACCGCGTGTTCACGCTCTGCGGCGGCCACATCATGCCAATCCTCGTGCGCGCCGATGCCGAGGGCATACGCATCATCGATGTGCGCGACGAGCGCGCGGCCGTGCATATGGCGCAGGCGCACGCCGAGCTCACCGGCAATCTCGGTGTGGCGCTCGTCACCGGCGGACCCGGCGTGACCAATGCGATCACCGGCATCGCGAACGCTCATGTGTCGCGTGCGAGCGTGCTCGTACTCTCCGGCGTGCCGCCGCGCCCGCAGGAGAATCGCGGCGCGTTACAGGACATGGTGCATACCGATCTCGTGCGCAGCATCACGCGCTATGCGCGCACTGTGCGCGAGAGCTCGCTCGTATTGCCGGAACTCGACGAGGCGGTGGCGCGCGCTTACGGTGCCGGCGGTTGCGATCCCGGGCCCGTGTATCTCGACTTTCCCACCGATGTGTTGCGCGCCGTGGTGCCTTCGGTGCTGCAGATGGACGAGCACTTCGCGGTGAAAAAACCGCCGCGGTTGGCTCCCGATCCGGGCGCGATCGACGCTGCCGTCGAATTGCTGTGGCAGGCCAGAAGGCCGCTGGTGATCAGCGGGCGCGGCGCGCGCGGTGCCGGACCGGCGCTAGTCGAGTTTCTCAACCGCCTGGGTGCACTGTATCTCGACACCGGCGAGACCCGCGGCCTCGTGCCGAACGAACATCCGTCGGCCGTGGCCGCGATGCGCGGCATGGTGATGGGCGAAGCTGATGTCGTCTTGACGCTTGGGCGCCGCCTCGATTTTCAGTTGGCCTATGGTTCGCCGGCGATCTTCGGCGACGCGCGCTTCTTGCGCATCGCTGACGCTCCGTCCGAATTGCGCGACAACCGGCGCGGTGCGGTCGAACTCTTCGCCGATGTCGGCCTCGCGCTGCGCGCGATCGTCGAACGCGCGGGGACGCGGTCGCCGCAGGTAGATCGTGACTGGACGGCACGGCTCGCCGCGCAGCACGCGGAGCGTTCGGCGAAACTGCGGCGGATGATGGCGAACGCACCTTCCGATGCCGAAGGCCTTTTGCATCCGAATCGCGTGCTGGGTGCCATCCAGGAACAACTTGACGACAACGCGATCGTGATCGCCGACGGCGGCGATTTCCTGAGCTTCGCGCGGGTCGCGCTCTCTGGCGGCGCCTACCTCGATCCGGGGTCTTTCGGTTGCCTGGGCGTCGGCACGCCTTACGGCATCGCCGCGTCGCTCGCGTTTCCCGGCCGACAGGTGGTCGTCGCCACCGGCGACGGGTCCTTCGGGTTCAACGCGATCGAAGTCGACACTGCCGTGCGCCACGGTGCCAAGCCGGTGATCGTGGTCGCCAACAACGGCGCGTGGCAGATCGAGGTGCACGATCAGCGCGCGAATCATCCCCGCGTCGTGGGCACGATGCTGCAACGATCAGACTACGCGGCTATGGCGCGCGCGTTCGGCATGCATGCCGAACGCGTGACGAACGAAAGCGAACTCGGACCGGCGATGAAGCGCGCGTTCGCCAACGCGCCGGCGCTGGTCGATGTGCTGGTGTCGCCGGAGGCGGTCTCGTCCGACGGAAAATCGGGACTCGCGTGGATCCCCGATTTGCAGCCTCTCGCCGCGTGGGAAAGTGCGGAGCGGGCTTGGCGGAAATCCGGCGGCGGTTGATCGCCAACCAATCGCCGCCAGCAAGCACTCAGCCAGTGCGCGCAGGAAACGATGGCGAAGCGGCGAAGCGCAACAACGTCTCGCGCATCGGCGTGGTGCCGTAACACTTGCAAACTACGCTGCACGAGTACGAAGCGGCGCCCGGAATCTGAATATCGTGGATCGCTCTTCTAACCATTACACGCCCGTTATCGCGTTCAATCCGCCCTCCAGCACACAGACGTCGTAGCCGCGCTGCGACAACACAAACGCCGCCGCCGAGCTGCGGCGCCCGGTATCGCAGCAGATTACGTACCGCCGCTTGGGATCAAGGGTTTTGACCCTGCGCCGCAACGAATAAAGCGGTATGTTCAACGCGCCCTTGATTGCTCCACGCTTGAACTCGTCTTCCGTGCGCACATCGATCAGACCGGCACCCGCGCCCGCCATCGTTTGCGCCTCGGACAAGGCGACGCTTTTCACCAGCGGTTCCTGCAGCAACGCGTCGAAATCCTGCTTTGCCAGCCGCATCAGCGTGGTGGACGCGAGCGCGATGACAGTCGCGTTGCGCGGCGTATTCGACACCAGTGCTTCCTCGCCGAACGCATCGCCCTCGCCCAGATCGGCGACCATGGCCACCTTGCCGTCCCGCTCCGACTTCTGCGTTACGCTCACGCGACCCGACTGGATGATGTAATAGTAGTCGCCCGGATCGCCTTGGCGCACCAGCACCTGCCCGGCCTTCGCCTCGAGCGGGACCAGCCGCTCGAACAATGCCGCCAGGTTGCCGGCCAGAACCTTTCCCAGCGCCGGATGCCGCATCATGCGAAACACCCACTCACCCTGGCCCGCGTCCATCTCCTCGACTTCATAGCCGCAGGTCTGCTCCATGGTGAGCAGGCGATCCAGCAGCGCGCTGTCGACGCGCGCTATGGTGGCTGCGGTTCTGGCAATGCCGGTCAATTGTCGCGGTTTGAGCTGGGCCAGCGCATAGCGCGCGTCCTCGCTGCCGGCGATGATCGTGCGCCGTGTGCCGGCGCGCGGGATGAGGTACATTTCGCCGGCAAGCAGATAAATTGTATCCGCGTCGGTGTCGCCCGCCTCGAAAACCGTTGTCTTTTCAGCCACGTTCTCGAACCGGGCGTTTGCCACCAACTGCCCCAGGCTCTCTGTCCGCAACGTGTTAACCGGGACCATTTCCTGCATCAGCTCGACTTCGGTCATGCGCGCGCAGCTCCGTTGAAGGGACCGCCATTGTAATCCCGCGATGGGCAGCGGCGAAGCGGTGTTCCGGCGCTTCGACCTGTCGGCGCACGCGCCGGGTAACGAGCAACTTCTGCCTCGTGCAGGGTACGCTTGTGCGTTCGGCTTGACGAGCAGCCGGTTTTTGGTGCCGACTCGACAAATTCTTGCCGTTACGCGTAGGGGACAGACGAAATACTGACTCTGTCACGAACTCGAAAATGGAAATGAGCAGTTGATGAAGCGCGCATGAAAGAAGAAAGTGCAGCCCGGCAATGCTTTGCCCGCGTTCCCTACTCGATCTTGATCCCCGCGTCCTTGATCAGCTTCGCGTACTTGGCCACCTCGGCGCGCATGAAGGCGAGGAACTGTTCCGGCGTGCTGCTCACCGCTTCGACGCCCAGGTCGGCAAACCTCTTTTTCACGTCCGGATCCTGGATGACCTTGACGATGTCCGCATGAAACTTGTCGATGATGGGCTTCGGCGTGCCGGCGGGCATGAACACGCCCCACCAGTTCAGCGCCACCAGGCCCGGCAAGGTCTCGGCGCATGGGGAAAGCTCCGGCATGATCGGGCTGCGCTCGGCGCCGGTAACGCACAGCGCACGCAACCGGCCGGCCTTGATGAACTGCATAACCGGCAGCGAGTCGGAGAAGATGTACTGGATATGCCCGGCCACGAGATCCTGCACGCCCAGTATGCCGCCCTTGTACGGCACTTCGACCGGCTTGGCGCCGGTGATGGTCTTGAACATCTCTCCGGCGAGATGCGAAATGCTGCCCGGGCCGCTGGTGCCGTAATTCAGTTTTGTGGCGCTCGACTTCGCCAGCTCGACGAGTTCGGCGAGCGACTTCGCCGGCACGTTCGGATTGACGACCAGGATGTTGGGGCCGGTGGAAATGAGCGAGACGGCGATGAAATCACGCTCGACGTCGTAGGGCACCTTGGTCAGCAGCGGATTGACCGCTGCCGGACCGATGTTGCCAATGACGAAGGTATAGCCGTCGGGCGCCTGCTTGGCGGTGTAGTCCATGCCGATGGAGCCCGCTGCGCCGGGCTTGCTCTCGACGATCACGGGCTGGCCCCAGACTTCCGAGAGCTTCTGCCCGAACACCCGCGCCATCAGGTCGGAGCTGCCCCCGGGCGGATACGTCACGATGAGCCTGACCGGCTTGGACGGATACGTCTGGGCGAACGCGCCGCCCTGCAACAGCGCCCCGATCAGTCCCGTTGCCAGTGCCAGTCCCTTGGCCATGACCAACAGTTTGCGCATGGTTCTCTCCTCGTCATTGAA
>PLYG01000482.1:0-33991 GCA_003153335.1 Betaproteobacteria bacterium
CAAGCTGCAGCCCGGATGCTACCAAATGCACACGGCGCGATTCTGTTTACCGGCGCATCGGCGAGCCTAAAGGGATATGCGCAGTCGGCACCGTTTGCGATGGGCAAGTTTGCATTGCGCGGACTCGCCCAGAGCCTCGCCCGTGAACTGTCGCCGCAGGGGATCCACGTCGCGCACTTCGTCATCGACGGTGGGATTCGTGGAGCTGGACGCACTGATGACCCGAACAAGCCGGGCGCGCTGCTTGATCCGGACGCGATTGCGCTTAACTATCTCAATATTCTTCGCCAGCCCCGTAGTGCTTGGACGTGGGAGATCGAGCTGAGACCTTGGGTGGAACGCTTCTGATAAGCGAGGCGTCGGTAGAATTCATACGCGGCTTCGGGCCGGGCATATTTGTCACCACCTGCGTACCCGGTGCATGGCAAATTCCTACTCAAGCGGTGATTGGCGTCTGGAAAAGGCCGCGGCAATGCTGCTGCCACCCGTAGGAATCAAGCGTGGCACAGTCAGGACAAGGCTTGCCGGCCTGTTCCTCCGGGGTACTCCCGCCAAGCGACTGATGAACACGGCTGTGGTCGTAATAGAGGCCGAACGCCTGCAGCTTCCGCTCCAGGTTGAGCGTATTCCAGAATAGGCCGCCAGGTTTTCAGGTCCCCGGTGGATTCGCGCCCCGGTCGGAATGGAGGCGTAGCATTGCCGGGCATCCGCCGGCAACGTCATGCCTCGCGATACCAGTCTTGCAGTGCCCAGAAATCGCTGTCCCAGCCACTCTGCGGCACCCGCAGCTTGAGATTGGACGCTGTGACCTGCGACCGGGAGAGCACCGGAATGACCACGCGGTCCTGAATTATCAGGTCGTTCATCCTGATGAACAATGTGGCCCGCTTGACCGGGTCGAGCTCAACCTCGGCGGCGCGAAACGTCTTGTCATACTCGTCACTGCGCCAGCGGGATACATTGGCGTTCTGCCATTTGTTTGCTTTCGAGACAGCCTCCCATGAGCAGTATCCCCTCATCCAAGCCTCCGGATCCGGCCGCGCCATAGAAGCCGCGTACATCTCGATGTCGCAGAAGAATTTCGTGTTGGTTTCTGGGTTGGCTACATCCGAGGAAAAAAACACTGATGCGGCGATCGCCTTCAACTCGACATCGATCCCTGCTTTCTGACACGCCTGCTTGACGATGGCTTGTGTCTTCTGCCGCGGCTGGTTGACGGAGGTCTGAAAGACGAACTTGAGCTTCTTGCCGTCTTTGGCCCGGAGGCCGTCGACACCCTTCTTCCAGCCCGCGCTTTCCAGCACCTGATTGGCTTTGTCGATATTGAACTCGAACTTGTTGTTCCCCGAACGGAATCGAGCGGGATTGTTAATGAAATTCGCAGTGGCGGTGCCGGCGCGGCCATAGATGAATTGCTGCACCGACGCCCGGTCGACCAGAAGGTTCAGCGCCTCCCGCACGGCCGGATCGGACAGCAGTGGATGCTTGGTCTTGATGCTTGCCCGTTCCCCATCGATTTCGCTCCAGGGGTCGGTGAAATTGAGCAGGATAAATTCGACGGCCCCTCCGGTAACGAAATTGACACGGCCTTTGCCGCCCTGTTCCAGACGGAGCAGAATTTCGTCTTCGACTAACAGATTCCATGCGTAGTCAAACTCGCCCGTCTGTAGAACTGCGCGCGCGGCCGAGATCGCGTCGCCGCCACCCTTCATCTCAATCGTATCGAAGAACGGACGGTTCGGTTGGTGATAGTTGGTGTTGAGCGAGCCGCGGACCATGTCACCCGGCGTAAAGTCGCCAAATTTGTACGGGCCGGTGCCGACGGGCTTGAGATTGGCCGGCGCGTCGCGCGATTTCGCACCCTTGTAGCCCTCGAACAAATGCTTCGGGATCAGCATGCCTCGGCTGCCGACAAACGGGCCAGCCCAGAACGGCGATGGCTTGGCGTATTCCACGCGTACCGTCAGTGCGTCGATAGCCAGGACTTTAACTTCCTTGTACAGAGCGAGGGTTACGGCCGCGGTCGCCGGGTCGGATGCGTATTCCCAGTTGAACACGACGTCGGCCGAAGTGAACGGCTTGCCGTCGTGCCATTGCATGTCCTTCTTAAGCTTCCATATGACCGCCTTGCCGTCGCGCGACAGACCCCCATTTTCGAGCGTTGGAATTTCCGCCGCGAGCACCGGGATGAGATTGGCATCACTGTCCCAACTCGCGAGCGGTTCGTAGAAAATACGCGAACCATCTATGTCTTTGGTGCCTGTAGCGAAGTGCGGGTTCAGTAACGTCGGACCCTGCCACCAGAGCACTTTAAGCGCGCCGCCGCCGCCACGCTTGGTGGGCTTGTAACTGGACCCCGACTGCGCTTGGGCGATGCCCGCGTGCAACAGGAGCTGGCCCGCAATGGGCGCGGCGATTCCCAACCCCAGCAGGATCCCGACAAATTCCCTGCGCGTAGTCTTCCCCTTCTTTACTGATTCGACCAGAACCCGCAATGCTCGTTCTGTCATGACA
This sequence comes from Betaproteobacteria bacterium, assembly GCA_003153335.1. Taxonomy (GTDB): domain Bacteria; phylum Pseudomonadota; class Gammaproteobacteria; order Burkholderiales; family Casimicrobiaceae; genus PALSA-1005. The sequence continues at coordinate 2,515 of PLYG01000482.1, forward strand.
GCTCGTTCAAGTTTTCAGGTTCCCCGGTGGCCTCGCGACCCCGATCGAAATGCAGGCGTAGGGTTGCCGGCAATACGCAGTCCTCACACGAACCGTGGTTTTGGATGTCGATGCAATGTGGCCCTGCCCCCTGAAGACTGACAGCAGCCGTTCAGTGCCGGCGAGTTAATAGCCGGTGTCGACCTCTAGCGGCCATGCATGCTAGCGAATTGCGGGCATCCGTTGCGTTAATGAACCAAGCGCTACTGCGCCGCACAGAACACGATTCCCTCATCGCGCCAACCAATGGCTACCATGGCGGCGATGTCGGAGAGCGCCAGCGTTAAGCGATGATTGGAATCCCACGGATTTTTTGGCCCGCTCAGAGGGAAGGCGTTGTTATAGGCGCGATACACTGGCAATGTATTCGCCGGACAGGCCCGCGCGCCATTCGCAGCAGCGATGGCAGGCGTGGTGGAAAAGCCCAAGCCTTCGTAATTCCACTGCGGGACGGTGGTGGGCGTCGGCGTGATCTGCAAGGCCCTAAGAGCGCTGCACTCGCCGGCATCGACAGTGAAGAAATGTGAGTTGGGGCCAGGATTCACCGACCCATAGAAACGGCATACCGGCGAGGTGCCGCCGGTGTTGAAGCTGCGGCCGGTGCGCACGAATGCACCCGCCGCGCCCGCGTCGACGGCGGCCTGCTCGGCTGGGTCGGACGAATAGAAGAAGTGCCCGCCTGGGGAACCCGGAAAGTCTGCGGTATTGAGATATTCGACCACCTGAGCAGGGGGTATCGGTGTCGCCGTCACAGACAATACTACCGTCACTTTCTGCGGGCTGTTCGCCGTGTCTGTCGACGTAATCATCACATTCGCGGTGTATTGGCCCACTGCGAAACCCGCGGGATCCGCCGTAATCGAGAGATTTGCCGGCGCTGCTCCACTCGTGGCGTTCACTGTCAGCCAGGTCTGATCAGTACTGGCGGACCAGTTCAGGCCGCCATCACCGCTGTTGCGGATGGATACTTGCTGCGCACCGGGCTGTGCCGAACCAAAGGTAGCCGTGAATGCCAACGCTGTCGGGCCCACGTCTAAAGCGGCAGGCAGCGTCGGCCGCGTGCGGAAGACTTGAATGGAGATCGCGGCGTTACCGACGCGCGCGGTGCTGTTTTTTGCCGTGAGGGTGATGGTGTGAGTGCCTTCCAGCAAGTTCAAGGTGCTGATCGCCAGCGAATTGCCGGTTCCCAGCACGCCGTTCAGGCTCGACATCCAGGTCAGGCTTGCATCGCCGAGAAGTCCATCCGTAACGTCCAGACCCATCCCTTCGAGAATGATCGTCTGATCGCCAATGAATAGCCGATTATTCGCCGGTCCTGTAATGACTGTCTCGGGCGCATGCTCGGGAACCGTGAACGTCGCGTTGGACTGATCCTGCGCAGAATTGAAGCCGTCAGTGGCCGTTACCCGAATCAACGCCTGGTTGCTGGCTGGCAGTCTGGTCAGGTCGACCGGGTAAGTCGTCGAGTCCCAGTTCATGGTCAGCGGCTTCCAGGTAGCACCCGCGTCCGTGCTGTATTCGACTGCGTACTTGAGCGGATCGCCATCGGGATCAGCGGCGGTCCACGTGAAGTTGGCGGTCGGACCGTTGAGCGTTTCGCCGCCGTTCGGCGAGGTAACGGTGACGGTGGGAGGATTCGCTGACGCGATCCGGCCGGCGAGTACCTGCCCGTTATGCAGCAGGACGATACGTCGCGCCGCCGGGTCCTTGGGCAGTTGCAGCGAAAAACCACCCATGGTGCCTTCCGAAAACTGGCCGACCTGAAAACTGTAGGTGGCCAGCAGGTTGCCCAATGCGTCCTCGAAACGAATCGCATAGTCGCCTGGGGGAGGAAGCGTGACGGTCCCGGACAAGTCGATGGTGTAGACGTTGCCGATCTGCCCCGTGCCGTCGGCGAAAGACACCGTGCCGTCGATCAGGAAGAGTTTGTCGGCCGTGACCTTCAGCAATGCTTTTTCGGTTCCAGCGTTGGCGGCCGAACCGGCGGTCGGGCTCAACGCGTTGAAGAGCCGCAGATAAGTAAAGCCTGATGGCCAGGCGGCAGGGCCATAACTCATCATGTCCGGAGTATTGGCGTCGTAAACGCGTCCATGATTGATATACGGGCCATTCGCCGAGTTCAGCGGCGTCAGGCCTGTCAAGGTGTCACGAATGGGATCGAAGCCGTAGTAAGTTGCCGGGTCGTACTGGGCCTTGCCCGCACTCATGGTCCCGTCGGCGGGGTCATGATAACCGCATCCCGCTTCTTTTCCTGAATTACACGTGTGGTGCAGTCCAAAGTTATGGCCGAGTTCGTGCGCCCGCGAGTTATATGATTCGGCCATCGCCACAGCGGTATTGCCGGTGTTGTCCGACTTTATTCCATCGCGGTCGAAAAGCGTGTCGGCAATTCCGCTGGCGGTATACCCGGAAGTGCAATACCCATTAGTGAACGGTTCCGGCAACAGCACGAAATGAAAATCCTCTATGCCGGCACGGCACTTACCCGTCGTTGCCAGTGCTGAACCACAGTCGGCGGCCCGCATTGTCTTCAGATCTGCCAGTATCTGCGATATGCCGTTTCCAGTGCAATATTCCTGCTTGGTGGTCCACGTGGTCTGCAACGCAGTGCCAAAGTCGGCCATCGGGAAATTGGCGCGGATTTCCGTCATGGTCTGGACCAGATCGGCGGTCGAGGGCGCATAGCTCTTGCCCGCGGTGTCGATGTACGTCGTCATCACGAACTTGATGCTGAATTTGCGGCGGTCCTGGAACTGGACCGTTACCTTGCAGTCCTTGATGGCGTCAGTCTCGTTGCACGCAATCGGGATCTCGTTACCGGCGAACGTGAATTCGACCGACCCCGCATTGGTCCAGTCCGACGGCAGCTGGAAGTAGAAGCTGTCGTCGAGGTTTACACGCGCAGGGCCGCCGGTGGCCGTGCTTTGCAGCACATTGATCCCTCTGCCGGCATTGCTGTTGGTGATCTTGCCGAGGACGGTTCCCGTTGCGGCATTTTTGGCAGTCAGCGAGGCGGTCACCTTGACTCCGTTTGAAACCGCGGTCAATGCCCGGACATACGCGCGCACGAAGGTCGCCTTTCCGGCAACGAGCGGGATGAAGTTATTCAGATTCTGAACACCCTGGGTCACTTCCAGTCCGAAAAGCTCAACGGCGTTCCCCACCGCCGCGATGGTGGCCGAGCCAGTGGCAGTCGTGCCATCGCTGAAGTTCACTGTCACCGTGAACTGATTGCCCAGCGCGAACGACGTCGGATTTGAATCCGGAACGAACAGCTTGAAGATCACGTTATTGCCGACGGCGATACCAGCGTTGCTGCCGTTATTGTCCAGCGTCCCGTCGGCCTGGTTTGCGAGTGGTGAATCGAGTCCTCTTGCAACACCGACGATCCAGAGCGCATTGACAATTGTGTCCCATTCGTTGCCATTCGGGCCCTTCAGATCCATCGACTTGATGGACTTGCCCTGCGCCGCCAGCGGCAGCGTCAGGGTAAAGNNGACCCCGTCCATCTGGCCGTCGGGTGCGACTCCTGCATCGCTCTTGCTCACGCGATCGCGGAGCTGCCCATCGAAGCTGAGGGTGGCGGACAACGGGGGGCTCGCGCTGCCGGCCTGAATCGTTATGGTTACCGGAGCGCCGCAGGTTTCGGTGCCCGAATTGCATCCGGTCAGCGTGTACGTTGCAGAACTACCTGTCGTGCCTGGGGCTGTTACCGTTATCGTCGGAGTCTGGGCGTTGCCCGGGCTCCAGTCATAACTATTGACGGATGCGCTGCAATTGGCACTCAAAGTTGCAGTCGCGCCCGGAGTGACGGTCACGGTGTAGTTCCCGGGCTGGCCGACGAAAACGCCGGTGAAATTATTGTCGATCTGGCAGACCATAGGCTGGGCAAATGCGCCACCTGCCATTACCATTCCGCTAACAAGTAGCGCAGCTAACTGCTTGAACATGTGACACCTCTGGATAGAAAAATCAATTCCGGCGCGGTTCTGTCGTGGCGATTGCGTTTCCTCGACACGTGTACGCTGAGCAAATGACAATGTCAAGCAAGACGTAGTGGATCAAGCTCGCCAGGCAGGAGCCGGGATTGGATAGGGTGTGCGTGATCAAGCGAAACTGAGCAGCGAAAATCACCNNGGAGCATCTCCGAACGGTTGACGCGACGACGGATCAATTCGTTGAGGCACAAAAGGCTGCTCTTGCCGTCGTGATCATTCGTGATCCGGACTGCTCAAATCTGCGTGATTATTCACAGACACGGAACGAAATTGAATGAACTGCGTCGATGTGGAGTGTCGTCGACTATCGCAACGGAAAGCCAGTGCCGCGAGGTATCGTCGTGGTACCGGCACGTGGCAAAGATGGCGATGGCGGGGTATCGGCGGCCGGGACGCGGCCGGCGCGAATCGTCCGGATGGGTTCGCTGAACGTGTCCGCAACGCTACCTTTCAGCGCGACCGTACAGAAGGCGCTTCCGCGACGACCGGAGCGGCACGTCATCCGGGCCGCAACATTTTTGTCGCTGGTTTTTCATGTGGCGATGCTTTGGACCCTTCTGACGCAACTTCCCCATCCCGCACCGGACGAGGCCGGGCAAGGCGAGGCGCGTCCCCCACTTTTAGCACGGCTGGCGCCGGTCCCCGCGCCGACGCCGACGGCCCCACCCGCGCCACCACCGTCTCCGGCGCAGGTTGCGTCACAACGGGCCGTGCGGCGGACACCCCCGGCTGCTCCGCCGATCATGCAGCAGACATCACCGCCTGCGCCAGAAGTGACGTCGGCCCCGACACCGCCCATCATCCTGACCGACCCGCTGCTTGCGCAATCGCCCCCGCCACTCATGGCGCCGAACCCGCTGGCAGAGCCGCCACTGCCGCCGGCTCAATCATCGGCCCCGCCGCCCGTGGCCGCAACGCACATGCGACCCGCGCCGGCAGCCGATCTCTCGACATACATTGAAATGCAACGCCGCGCGATGGGCGCCCCGATCTTGAACGCGAGCCGGGACAGCGGGCCGGGCTCGTCTTCGGCGGAGATCGAAAATCAGCGGCGCGACCGCATCATTGCGAGCAACTTGGCCGCGGCCCAGCCACCAGCCTTCGGCTACGACCCGCGGTCAGGCGGTGGAATTTTTCGGTTGACGCAATTGGGGTCCGATGACGCCGAGTTCTGGTTTACAGGATTCAACAAAGACTTCGGCCGCAAGGTGAAGCAGCTCATCGAGGTTCGCAAAGGCAGCTACAACGACATTCGCATTGCTGTAGTGCGCAGGATGATCGAGATCGTCCGGGACGAAGTGCAGGGCGATTTTAGCTGGCGATCGCATCGGCTGGGGCACGATGTCTGGATGTCCGCGCGTCCTGCCGACGATCAGGCACTGCAGGACTTCTTGATGCTCGAGTTATTTTCCGATTCGACCGAAGTGCCGCGCCACTGATCCGATAGTGACCAGCGTGTTCCGGTCGCCCAAGGAAAGGAGGAAAAGGGATCGGTACACATTGCTCCGCCAACGAGCACACTCACACTTCATATCTTCTACTGGCGGTTGTTGGCGCCGGCGAGAATTTGACCCAGGCTGCCGGGATTCGTTGACCCACCTGCATGGTTGGGAAACGATTGTCCGCTGCGGGCCTTCAGAGGTTGAGCGTGGGGCAATTCAAATCGGCAGGCTGGATCAGATTCAAGTCAGCACCAAGAGCGGGTCTGTCCAGAGTCAGCGCCAGGGGCAATTTCGGGGCGGTACCAGCAAGGTAATGACCTACAGTTGATCCAGTTCCTCAGACTCCAAGTGACGGACAAAATCGTTCACACCGTCAGGTTCAGACGCATCCTCGTATGAAAAATCGACATCCAGGATTGGAACGTGAGCGTGTGGAAAGTAGGATTTTTCTTCTGCGCCAACCCGCAGGCGATCGGTCGCATATCTGCCTCTGTAGGCCATTGAACTGTCCAGTGTGAAATTTTGCAGCTCCATCGCGGTCTCCTTGGAAGTGATGCAGTGGGATGCAGTGTGCAGCCAACTAAACCGTGATCCGCACTCGATCCGATCCCACGCCGATAATCTTCTTGCTCGTGAAAAACTTCTGTACGCTGGTGCACATAGATCGCAAATAGGGGCTCCGACGATTCACAACTGACCGGTTACTTCACTTTCTATAATACGCATCGCCCTCGCTCATCGCTCGGCGGAATGACGCCGGACACGGCATACTTCGGAAAGCTGAAGACCAAAACCGCCGCATGATATTGAAGCACGATATCCAGTAACGCGAGACAACGGTAAATCTGCAACCGCAGGAACTTCATTTAAGAAACCGGGAATACTGTCCTAGCAAATGGGGCCACCTCTGATCGCTAGTGACTCTCATAGCGCTAGACGCAGCATAGGAGACACGAATAATGGGTAAGTCAGGGAACTATCGAAAACTACTTGAGCCCTTTCAGCTTAAGCACCTGACCCTCAACAACCGGATGGTGAAGGCTCCCTATACGTCCACCAACTCCGACGAGCGAGGCTATATCCTCGATTCGGCCGTCTACCACTACGACGCGGTGGCTAGAGGGGGTGTGGGTCTCTTCATCACCGAGTCGGTAGCCGTGGATCCCATGGGCATTAGCGGGTCCCCACGAATGGCCATCTGGGACGATAGCTATATTCCAGGACAAAAGAGCCTGGCCGAAGTGGTCCATAAGCACGGCACCCCCATCCTCATGCAGATCCACCACGCAGGGCCGTCGTATTCGACCGGGGTTTATGGATCCTGGTCGACAGCCGAGGTCGAGCGTCTTGGCCCCAGGGCCGCCTCGTCGCTCGCCAAGGAACAACTGCCGGGGCCCAGGCCCAACCTGCCTGGGGGACTGATGGTCGCGGAGATCGAAGATCTAGTCCGGAAGTTCACAAGAGCAGCCGAGCGTGCGGGCGAGGCGGGATTCGATGGGGTGGAACTTCACTTTGGCGGTGGCTATCTGATGAACAGCTTCTTTTCCCGGGCGTGGAACAAGCGTACCGACGAGTACGGGGGGACCCTCGAGAGTCGGGCTCGCTTTGCGACCGAGATCGTCTGCAGCGTGCGCGACCGCCTGGGGGAGAAATTCATCATCGGCGCGCGCATCAACGGTGCGGAATTCGGCGCCGAGCATGGCGATGGGCTTACTTACGAGGAGAGTCGACAAATCGGCCGAATCCTGGAGAAAGCCGGTGTCGATCTGCTGCAGGTCAAGGACTACGGCTACAACCACTTTGAATGGGTGCACTTCCCGGAGCAGGGCCTCTACCCGGAGGTTCCTAAAGGCACCGAGAAATTCGCCGAGGCGGTGCGACGCGGCGAACCTAATGTTGCGGCCGCGGAGTCGGTCAAGAAGGCCGTCTCGATACCGGTGATAACGGTCGGCGGACTCAGCTTCGATAGTGCCGAGCGAGTGCTGCGACAAGGGCGGGCCGATCTCGTCGCGTTCGCCCGTGCCTTGATCGCGGACCCCGATGCGCCCAACAAGCTGCGGGACGGCCGGGTGAAGGATATCCGCCCCTGCACCCACTGCATGACATGTGTTGATGCTCTAATTCGTTCCGAGCACGAACGCTGTCGGGTGAACGCGGCATTTGCCAAAGAAAAGGAACTGCAGATCGTTCCGGCGGCCAAGAAAAAGAAGGTGCTCGTCGTTGGCGGCGGGCCTTCAGGGATGGAAGCGGCTCGGGTGGCGGCTCTTCGCGGTCATGCGGTCTCTGTGTACGAGCGCCACGCTGGCCTGGGCGGACTGGTTCCTCTGGCCTCTCTTATCAAGAGCGCCGAGATCGAGGATCTGCCTGGTTTCATCGCTTACCTCGAGCGCCAGTTGGACGCGCTCGGCGTGCAGGTGAAGCGGGGTCACGCAGTAGATGCGAAGCTCGTGCGCGAGTTGGCGCCCGATGTGGTCGTGGTAGCCACCGGCTCTAAGCTGAGGGTGCCTGATATACCGGGGATCGAGAGCAAAAACGTGCTCACCAACTCCGCTCTGCAAGCTAAGGTGAAACTCCCCATGCGGTTCCTGGGCCCATCCTTCCTTGACTGGGCCACGAAGCTCTGGCTACCCGTTGGCAAGCGCGTGGTGCTCATCGGCGGGCTCATGCAGGGAGTCGAACTGGCGGAGTTCCTGGTCAAGCGGGGCCGCCGGGTGGTCGTGACCGATACCTCTGATCAGCTGGGCACCGGCCTGCTGGAGATCCATCGCATGCGCCTGCTCGGCTGGCTACAAGAGAAAGGCTCTACGCTTCTGGACGGGGTCACCTACGAGAAGATCACCGATGAAGGGGTGAGCCTGACTACCAAGGAAGGCCAGAGACGCTTCTTCGAAGCCGACACCGTCGTTGTGCTGTCGGTGCGGGAGGCAGATGACTCGCTGTATGAGGAGCTTAAGGGATTGGTTGCGGAGGTACATGTCATAGGCGACTGCAACGAGCCAGGTATGATTGTCGATGCCGTGGAGGGCGGCTACCGAGCGGCGTGCGCCATCTAGCGGCAAATAATTTGAAGGAGCTCATTGCTCTGGCAAAATCCAAGCCGGGACAACTTACCTACGCTTCGTCGGCCGCCGGCAGTACGACCCATCTGGCAGCTGAGCTGTTCGACATGATGACTGGCGTGAAAATGCTGCACGTCCCTTACAAAGGAGCCGGTCCGGCCATCACCGATCTCCTCGGCGGGCACGTCCATCTCTTTTTCGCATCCCCGATTAGCGTCGTCCCCCTCATCAAGAGCGGCCAACTCAAAGCGCTCGCCATTACCGGCGATACCCGCTTGCCGGCTCTGCCCCAGGTGCCCTCCTTTACCGAGGCCGGTCTGCCGGGTTTGGATGTCAAAACGTGGTTGGGCGTCCTCGCGCCGGCCGGCACACCAGAAGCTATCATCGCCAGACTGTCGAGCGAGTTCGCCAAGATCCTGGTCATGCCCGATGTAAAGGAAACCCTGACCAGTCAGGGACTCGACCCCTTTATCTCCACGCCCGACCAGTTCGCGGCGCTGATGAAAGCGGACATGGCCAGGTTCGGAAAAGTGATCAAGGCCGCCAACATCCGGCTCGAGGAGTAATGCACTTCTCGCCGGATCGGAATCAATCGGAGTTAATACGTAGGTGACCGACAGTCTCAGTTCCCAAACGTTCGCAGTTTTGACCGGGTCCTTGAGCCGACCAAGGCTCGAACGGTCGTAAGCACTCGGTCCATTAGACCTCCCGCCCTGACCCGTCGCATATTTTAGCGCTCTCCTGCAAGGGGCGTGGCGTGTGCCTGCGCATGGCGGATTCCTGCTCAAGCGGCGATTGGCGTCTGGAAAAGCCCTCGGCAATGCCGCCGATCGAGGCGTTACGCCAGCTTGCGCGCAGTTCTCGTCGAAGCGCCGATAAGTAAGGTAACACCATAGGGATCGCATGTGGATTTCGCGGTCCTTCTCTTTCTTCCCCTCGTTGGCGGGTACATTTAAATCGGTAGCAGTCCTGCCCCTCATGAGTTGCGCACTGACACACATGACTGTCACCGGGCTTCGGATGCGCCGGGATTCGAATGGCCTTGTCGGTCGTCAGGGGCGTTCACCGCGCGCCATGCGCTCCTCGATTGCGTCGAGGCAGGGCATCACGTCGGCGATGCTGTCGACCACATAGTGGCCACCAGCCTGCAGCATCCGCGTGTAGGCGCGATTGCGTCGCCGCTCGAGTTCGGACGGTTCAAGCTTGCGCATTTCGTCGAGAGGCAGGCCGATTTCGTTGCCCGAGAGCGCGAGCCCGATCGTCCACATCCCGGCGTTTAGCCCCTCCTCGATGCCGGGCACCGTGTCGTCGATCTTGACGCAGGCCGCCACCGGCGAGACTTGGAGGTTGATGACGTTCTGCAGGCACATGTACGGGTAGGGACGGCCTGCTGGCACGTCGCTCGCGCAGACCGTGGAGTCCGGCTCGTAGCCCTGTCGCTTGGCATCGCGCATGTTGATGTCCATCATCTCGCGCAGGTAGCCGGTGGTCGATCCGATCTTCATGCCGCGGCGGCGCATCGCGGCCACAGCCTCAAGCGCCCCGGGGATCATCGCGGAGTACTGGGACAGGCAGTCGAGCTGCAGCGGCACGAAATCGGCAAACATCCGGTCGACGTCGGCCTCGGCCGGAAGCTTGCCGTGCTTCTCCTGCCAGCGGCTGCGCACCGTATCGAGCTGGCCGATCTTCTGGATGTGGACGCGCTTGTGCGCCCCCATCGGGGCGCGCGCTTCCTCCATCGTGATCGGCACCCCCTGGCGCCTGTAGACCTCAATGAACACAACGGCGGGCGCCATGCACCCGTAGTCCATGGTGGTTCCGGCCCAGTCGAGCAGCACGGCCTGGATCTTTCCGCAGTATCGCCTCTGGTAAGTAAAGGTCATGCCTACTCCTTCTGGTTGTCGCACAGGGGGGGTGGTCCGGACGGGGCCGATCCCTCGAACTGCCCATTCTAATCCTTCGGGTTGTCACGCTGGAGGGGCAGGCAACCGCCAGTTGCAGCATCAGCGATTCGCATCCGCGAACCAGTGCTTATCCTCGTTCGCGACATGCGTGGGAACGAGGTCAGAAATGAGAAACGAGGCTAATTTGTTGACACCGACGCCTTCTTGACCCATCCGCCGCGACTTCGTTGACCCACCCCGCCAGGGACCTCGCAAACCGTAGTTGCGGGGGACATTGCAGCGACCTGAGATAGGCCAGTCCAGGTGCGGTGCCGGGGTCTTTTTGCCGGCCTACCAGCGGTTAATTGCAATCAACCCGCTCAACGTTGGTGGAGCCCATCACCGTCACGCCTTTGTTTTCGGAGTTGTTGCCCATCACAGTTGTCTCGTCCGAGGTCGAGGCCAAGTGAGCCTTGCAGTGCGCGCGGATGTTCACCCCCCCATGACATTGACCGTCGTTCGCAGGCAATACCATCCATTGGGGTTCAACAATTCAATGACGGTTCCACCCATCACATTGACACCCGGGTTGACCAGTACCAGAGAAGGAGAATTTGTGGTCTCAGTATCGCTTGTGTTTTTGCCAATTCCAAACACCTTTACAGATGTCTGCAAGGTCTTGAACTGCGGGTTATTCCCGAACGGATGCGTGCCCCAGGCCTTCAGGCAGGCAGCAATGGAACTGTCAACTTCTTGAGCCGAGACAACCATCGGGGCGAGCAACACCAGGCAAAAAACCAAAAGAGTCACGATAGGGATAGTCTTTTTCGATGATTTCATTTTGAAGTCTCTTTCCTGTATTGGCTGAAACACTGATGAAACACGCTTCTGGACCGGGAGTGCATTATATGCGCATGGAGCATCGCACCTGTAAAACATCACCTGCAATTGAGCAGTTTTAAGTACGATTTATCGAGCTGAGCGGAGCAGCCTCCTGTCGTTCAAAGAATCAATATGTCGATTTCTTGATCCATTCGGAAGGGCTCCCGCCGGGGTGATCTTCGCCGCTCAATTTCGCTTGATTACACACAGCCGCCCGGGCCAGCCCCCTTCCGGCCCTCCGGACGGTATAATTTCCTGACACGTCGCCTTCGATGGCGGACATCGACAAATTTTTGAGGGAGGATACCGCATGCTTCACAGACTCATTGGTCTCGGTCCGGTTCTCGCCTGCGTGCTGTCGGCGTCGCTGGCGCTCGCGCAGATGCCGTCGGGCTCCAGACTCGACGACGTCATCAAGAGTGGCAAGCTGCGCGTCTGCACCCCGGGCGATTACAAGCCCTTCAGCTTCCAGCGGCCAGACGGCAGCTACGAAGGCCTCGACATCGATCTGGTCCAATCCGCCGCGAAAGCGCTCGGCGTCGAAGTCATGATGGTCAAGAGTGCGTGGCCCACTCTGATGAAGGACTTCGTCGAGAAGTGTGACGTCGCGGTCGGCGGAATCTCGGTCACAACGGATCGGCAGAAGACAGCGTTTTTCACCACCGCCTACATGGTCAACGGCAAGGCTCCGATCACGAAATGTGAGAATGTCGCGAAGTTCCAGACGGTCAATGACATCGATAAGCCGACTGTGACAGTGATCGAGAATCCGGGCGGCAGCAACGAACGCTTCGCACGTGCTACGTTCAAGCAGGCGAAGATCGTGATCTTCCCCGACAACGTCATCATTTTCGACGAAATCCTGAAGGGCAACGCCGACGTGATGATCTCGGAGTCCGTGGAGACGATTGTCCAGCAAAAGCTACGGCCGGGACTGTGCGCCGTCAATCCGGACAAGCCGCTGCAATATGGCGAGATGGCGTGGCTGCTCCCCCGCGGCGATGCGGCAATGAAGGGCTGGATGGATACCTGGCTACATCTCGCCAAGGCTTCCGGCGACTACGACCGGGCTGCCGGACGCTGGCTGCGCTGAACCCGATCCCCGAGGAGGCCTGCCACCGCTATTTCGCCCGGGGGTCGAATCTGTCCAGTCAGTTTCAAGTGGCCGCTTCCAGCGCACAATCACGCGTATTGCCTTTTGCGTAGACGACGCGGCATGAGGTGATTGCAGCGCTCAGTTGCAGTCAACCTGTGCATGGCGAATTCATACTCAGGCGGCGATCGGCGTCCAGAAAAGGTCTCGGCAATGCTGCCGCAAATGATCAAGCGCGGCACAGGCGGCACGCGGCTTACTAGACTGTTCCCGCTGATGACCTATTGACCGCCATCCGCCAGGATTCTGTTGACCCACCCAACCAGGGACCTTGCAAGGAGCAAATGCAGGGCCGATTGCAATGTCCTGAGACAGGTCCCTCCATGGGCGGTGCCGGGGCGGGTAGCCTAACCCTTGTAAGCAACTTCTTTTGTGTGCGCCTGGATAATCTTTCCGGAGACGTGCCCAGCCTCCGAATTCCAGATCACATGATCGCCGATTTTGAATTTGTGTACCATGGTTCATCTCTCACTAAGGTTTACTTTGCATGTTCGCGGTGCTCATGCCGACCGCCCATGGCGGCGGATAGGTGACTTGCGTTCCATCAACGTGGGCGAACGCGCTAAGAACGTGTGGTTTGCGCCCTTTCGGTCCAATAATGTCCTCGACGCGAATGCCCCGGACAAGAAGCGCGTCGCCGATCAACGAGCGATGACAGCGCCAAGGAACCGCTTCAGCGCACATCAAGACGCAACGCTCAGCGCGCGCCAGGTTCGCGACCAATTGAACGTTGTCGGCGAACTCCGAAGACTGCATGTAATCCGCATACCCTCGAAACGAGAGATTGTGCCAGCCGGAGTTTGGAGAATCGGCTCGCGCGTGGCGTAAGCCTCCGAGGCCCGGAAGATGGGTATATGAAATTTGAACCGAGTCCAATGATGTGGGGAGCGCTTCTCGATTGAACTGGGGATTATGGCGCGACCGTGGCACGGTCCGCACATCAAGCACTCTGACAATCTCATTGCTTTGAAGCAGATCGAGGAATGTATCTAGTGGTCGATTGGAATGGCCGATTGTGCAGATAAGCGGTTCGGTCGGTGCGATGTCACTGCTCATGGAGTAAGGTCTCATCATGAAAAGCGGTTACTGCGCGTGATCATTCACAGTCCGATGGAACAAGTGGTTGGACGAAGCCGCTCAGCGTCGCCGCATCGAGTAAACCGCGAATGCTATTGTTGGGATCGCAATCCCAAAGCCAATGCCAGACAGAAAATCGAGGTGAAATCGAGTCAGGAGGATGCTGGCGGCAGCCAAAAAGAACATACCGATGCAAATAGGAATCTGCACCTTCCTACGAAAGTCTGTGTCCATAGCGAAATCTCCAGAAGCGGCCTAACAGTTTATTCAACGGACCCAGCAGTCAGTACTATTGAAATTCGTGGAACATGCCAGTGCGCGATAAGTGCATGATTTGCCATGGTGCTCCAATGGCACCTATCCGCACACGTGATGATAGTACAGACAGATGACGGCGGGTCGGCGTGCACAGTGCGTGGCAAGCGTCCGCTATATGGCCCACAGTGCGCATAGCGTAATCGTGTGGGTGCCGACGCCTTGACGGTTCGCCAACCGACAAAGCAAATGCAGTTGCGTGTGAAGTGGTCGAGTACGATGAGAAAGACGAAGTCGTTTTTCGTACTAACGCGACACTCACAAACCGGTGAGTACGCTCAAAAGCAGATATACTCTCGCCCACCGAAAAGCCATACCTTATCAAAAGCCTTATCAAAAGTTAAAAGGAGGCGAGAACGATGAAAAGGTTCAGAATCCAAAGGACGGATACGAGCACCAAGAAGCGCGTCGCGCAGATGAGCGTGGTTCCAGCAATGTTGTTGTTATTGCTTGCAGGGTTGCTGGCAACTTCTGGAGCCGGTCTCTCCGCTACTGGTTCGAATGCTCCTAACGATCAGCAGTCGGCTGAGACCACAGTCGAATGGCAGGCAGTCATCGATGCAGCGAAGAAGGAGGGCGTTGTCGTCTGGTATACGGCGATAACCTGGTACGCACCTATCGCTCAGGCGTTTAAGGATAAATATGGTATCAATGTTCAGATCAGTCGACAGTCCAGCGGGCCGTTGACGCGGCTATTCCTGACGCAGGCTCAGGCCCACGCGGGAGTTGCTGACGTCATGCAAGCATTCGACCCGCCGCCATATACAAAAGCTGCAGATGCAGGATATTTCAAAGAGCTCACTACAGGCTTTCTTCCCGCACTTGCAAATGTTAGAAAGGACCTTGTCTCAAAATATTATACGACGTCAAATACATACGCTCGGGCCTTAGCTTACAACTCGGATTTGGTCAAGAACCCTCCCAAAACTTGGAAGGACTTGTTGGATCCGGCTTACAAGGATCAGATCATTATCGTTGACCCTACTCTGGGGGGCGTTGCCGGCGGACTCGTTAACCTTTGGTATGACAAGTATGGGGAGGACTTCCTTGTTCAGATGGGCAAACAAAATCTAACTGCAGTTGCGAGCGCCGTTCCCGGCCTCAATCAGCTTGCAGCTGGCGAAGCAAAAATCCTCGTGGGAACAAATCATGGCGACGAGGCGGACCTAGTCGCAAAAGGTGCTCCGATAAAGATAGTCGTACCAGACGACACTGTGTTCTTCGGACATGATTTGGCAGTTTCTGCTACTGCTCCGCACCCGAACGCTGCGCGCCTGTTCGCCAACTTCCTCCTCACGAATCCCATACAAATCATGCTCGCCAAGGCGGGTCCAACCGTGCTCGTAAATGTGGTCGCACCAAATGGATTGAAGATGCTGCCAAGTTACGTGCCGGTTAACTCGGCTGAGACGGATGCTCGCGCCAAACTGTTTGGTAAGTTGCTTCGGATAGGCAGTTAGTCGGCGGTTGATGTGCCGAGATGGGTGGCACCCTCTTGCGGCGCTGTAGTCACCTGCTTCGGAATGAGGGTAACTCGACGTTGAGTGTGGCCAGCTGCAAGATAGCCTCCGCATGACAGTGTTTGGGCCCGGACATTGTCGGCGCCATTCTGAAAGTCGCCTGACCTGGGCGGTTTGAAAGTCGTGCGCTTTCTTGGTCGGTTTTCTTCAACTGCATTCTTGCAAAGGCCCCTCTGGCGCTTCTTCCTTCGCTCTCCAGACGGTTCTGCACCGGACTTCGACTTTTTGGGGTCTCTGGTTCAGCTTGCCGCCGCGAAAATCAGTGGTTTCTAAATTGGCCGGTTCGGGCGAAATTCACGCCGACGCTCACACGAACATTGTTTGGCGGAGGTTTCGGGGAGAAGTAATGGAGGTAGTTAGTCATGGCTAGAACGCAAAGCGACCTGAAACGTCGGCCGGATTCTACCGAGGACGGTTCGAGTCAAATCGTCCCGAGCATAAGCATAGAGAATCTGGTGAAGCATTTCCGACGCGAAAATGGGACTGAAGTCAGGGCCGTCGACGATATATCAATTGACGTGCCGCTGGGCGAGTTCTTGGTATTGCTTGGACCGAGTGGTTGTGGAAAGACGACTCTACTGCGGTGCATAGCGGGACTTGAGAAGCCAACTTCGGGGCGAATCGCAACTCAACGCGGTGTGATGTTCGACTCTGGCAAACGCCGCAATGTGCCTCCTGAGGCCAGGCGGATTGGAATGGTCTTCCAGTCTTACGCTCTGTGGCCACACATGACAGTCTTCGATAACGTCGCGTATCCCCTGCGGGCACGTCGAGCTCCGAAGGCTGGCATTCACTCACGGGTCACCAGCACACTTGACGTTCTTGGAATTGGTGAACTTGCGCACCAATATCCCGGGCAGGTAAGTGGCGGCCAACAGCAACGCGTAGCCCTGGCCCGTGCATTGGTTGCGGGTGAAGATACAGTTCTTTTCGATGAACCTCTATCTAATGTGGATGCTCAAGTGCGCGACGAGCTTCGCATTGAGATTCGGGGAATGCAACGCGAACTCGGCTTTACTGCTGTGTATGTGACTCACGATCGAGAGGAGGCGATGGGTTTGGCCACACGGATCGCAGTAATCGAACGAGGACGGGTAGCACAGATTGGAACGCCCAAAGCAATCTATAGTCAGCCGAGCTCTTTACACGTTGCGAGGACCATAGGATCCACGACAGAGATGGGTGGAACAGTGAAGGGGTGGGAGGGCGATCATGCGGTTGTAAACACCAAACTTGGCCTGATTCGCGTGTCAACATCCGAAAGTGTTTCCCCGGGTGACAACGTTTTACTCGTGACGAGGCCCGTCGACTGGCAGCTAGACTTTAATGATTCACCGTTGGTCAATCAATGGCGCGCAGTTATTAAGGCGGGAGCATTCTTGGGCACTCGTAACGAGTATATTGTGGCTGTCGAGGACGCGCTTATTCATCATGTATGGCACCACGGTGAGATTCTCCCGCAGGGATCGCAGGTGTGGATTTCCATCCCTCCCGCCGCGATTCAAATATTGGGCGACTCGGATGAAAAGGCTAAAGCATGACCATTCGAGGCGAGAAGTGGCCACTAACTGCTTCAAGGGCATCGGTTTCTCGCCGACCGCGAGGATTCATGATTCTCGCGAGTACTCTGGCGGCACTGATAACGGTTCTTATCCTGTACCCCCTCGGGGCCACTTGGGTGAGCGTCTTCTTCTTACGTGGTGATTCAGTCACCACTATTCTAACTGCTACAATACGCGAGCCTGATATAGGAAAGGTCCTCTGGAACACCGCGGTCATCATTGGGGGAAGCGTCCTTATTGCTACCGCTATCGGGGCGACCTTGGCTTGGCTCAGCGAGCGCAGCGATGCCAGCATGGGATGGGTAACCAGGGCTCTTCCTCTAGTGCCATTTTTGGTTCCGCCTATAGTTGGAGCCGTTGGCTGGACAATTTTGACAGCACCAAAGTCCGGCTACCTAAATCTCATAGTTCGAGGGATCGCATCTTGGTTCGGCCTCGATATTTCAACGGGCCCACTTAATCCGTATAACTGGGTTGGCATAATCTTTGTCTATTCCTTGTACCTCGTTCCTCTTGTCTATTTACCTATCGCCGCGAGTCTGCGCAATCTCGATCCCTCGCTCGAAGAGGCTTCGACGAGTAGCGGGGCGAGTCCATGGTGGACACTGAGGTATGTAACGCTCCCTGCGATCAAGCCCGCTATCGGAGCAGGCGCGTTATTGGCGCTCATATACGCTCTTTCCCAGTATTCCATTCCAGCTATTCTTGGTAACGTACCTAGGATCGAAGTTCTAACGGTCCGCATTGTGCGATTGATGAGTGTTTTTCCGGCGCAGATTGGTGTGGCCTTGACGCTTGGCATGCTGATGATCGTGGTGATCATTACTGGGTTATGGTTGCAGAGAAGGATCCTTAGTAGGAGTCGATTCGCTACAATAGGTGGTCGGGGCATGCGTTCAACGGTAGTTGCGCTTGGCCGCTGGAAATGGCCAAGCAGAATCGTAATGCTGAGCTATTTCTTGATTACCACGATTTTGCCGTTTATCGCCATCGTACTTTTGTCGATGCAGCCATTCTGGTCCTCGGTAATTCACTGGACTAGCTTCAATCTTAACAACTACACTGACGTGTTAGGTGGACTCAGCGCATTGGGGAGGGGGGCCCGTGATGCCCTCCTGAACAGCCTTTCACTGGCTTCGATCGGGGCAACGGGCTCGATCGTAATTTCGGCAATAATCGTTGCGTTCACGCATCGGCATTGGAGTAATCCATTGGCGAGGCTAACCGAAGCGTCGACGAAACTTCCTGGCGCTGTATCGCATGTTGTAATCGGTATCGCCTTCATTGGTGCTCTGGCCGGACCTCCGTTCCGGCTTAGCGGAACCTTGGCCATCTTGCTTCTCGCATACCTGGTCGTAACTATGCCGCAAGCATCGTTCATTGTTAGCACCGCCTATTCCCAAGTAGGAAAGGAGCTGTCTGAAGCGTCGTTTACTTCTGGCGCTTCGGAAACGCGCACCTTCGCCAAAATCTCTCTGCCTTTGATGATCCCCGGTCTTGCGGCCGGATGGGCGACTGTATTCGTTTTGATGGCCGGAGATGTCACAGTGTCTGTGATGCTAGCCAGCCCAGGGAGACCGGTGGTCGGGTATGAAATTCTTGACCTATGGACGTTCGGGGGCCTCCCAACCCTCGCAACGATCGCGACAGTCTTCACCCTCCTCTCCTGCGCTGTGGTTCTGGGGGCACTCGCACTCAGCCGGAAAATGGCGTTGGTTCGGCGGTGACGTAGTTTGGCTGGATTGTGTACCCCGCATCGGCGCGCACATAAATCGGCTAACCGACGTCGCAGCCGAACGTGCCATCGATGTGAGGGTTTGATTTTTGGAATGAAAAGATCTCAATGTTGGAGGTAGGTTCGTGAAAATGAAAACAGACGTAGATGTCCTCATCGCGGGAGCGGGTATGGCTGGCGTTGTTGCGGCTATTGCTGCGGCACGAAACGGGGCGTCGACGCTCCTGGTGGATCGCGCGATCTTCCTCGGCGGTAATGCCACCGGCGGACTGCTGGGGAACTTTCTGACGTTTCACAATTTGAAGGGCGAGCAGATATGCGATGGAATTTCCCAGGAGATTGTCGACGCCTGTATCGAATTGGGCGGAGCATTTCCAGAAAATCGAGGCCATTTACATAATGCCTATGGCAATACCTACTCTGTAACGCCAATCGATCCCGAAGTGCTCAAACTCGTCACACAGAAGCTCTGTGTCGAAGCCGGAGTCCGTCTGATGCTTGGCTCGTTCATGGTTGGGCCGGTTGCCGACGGCGAAACGATACAAGGTATTCGTGTCGTCAACAAATCCGGGGAGCAACAGCTATTGGCAAAGGTTGTTATCGACGCATCCGGCGATGCCGATATAGTCGCGAAGGCTGGTGGTGCCTTCCAGATGGGCGATGATGCTGGCAAAACAATGTCCATCAGCCTGCTCGCCCGAATGGGTAACGTTGACCTCGATCGGCACCTGCAGTACGTCAAGGAACGGCCAGATCAATTTATGCTCGGTGAGGATCCGTACATCGGGAAAACGCGACAGGAGGTCGCTAGCGAACTAACCGACTGGAAAGACTTCCCAATGGTAACCGGCTATTACGAGGCGGTTAAGGAAGCGCAAGCCAAAGGAGAGTTCCACGGAAGCCGCGAACGAATCCTATTCTCCGTCATGCCGACGCCCGGAGTAGTCATTGTCAACTCCACAAGTATGCTCGGATACAATCCCGTCGATGCGCAGTCGATGACACAAGCCGCACTGGAAGGACGCGAGCAGACCTTTGCCGTTGCAAAGTTCTTCCAAAAATACGTACCTGGCTTCGAGGCCTCATTTGTACTTGATTCTGCCTCGGCCCTGGGGGTGCGTGAGAGCCGCAGGATCGTCGGAGTCGACACCTTGCGGACTGACGACTGCCTCGCGGGCAAAAAGTCAGATCAGGATGTTGGTCGTGGAGCCCACTGCCTTGATGTGCATGAGCCAAGTGGCAAGATCTATCACAAGCACATCCGGGACGGGGAATCTTACGGGATGTCATATTGGACGCTTGTGCCTCAGAAATTGAACAATCTTCTTGTGGCCGGACGATGCTTGTCTTCTGAGCGATATGCGAACGGATCTGCGCGTAATCAAGCCCACATCCAGGCGATGGGTCAGGCCGCCGGCACAGCAGCAGCCATGTGCGTAGAGCGGAGTATTACTCCACGAGAGGTGGATGTCGCGACGCTGCGGGAGAGGCTGCAGGAGCAAGGAGCAGTGGTATGAGTATGGATCTGTGCCACCGATGTAGTGACGATCACCACGGCATAATCAAATGGGTGTGCATGGCGAATTGATACTCAGGCGGCGATCGGTGTCCGGAAAAGGCCTCGGCAATGCTGCTGCCATCGATCAAGCGTGGCATAGGCAGGACGAGGCTTGCCGGACTGTTCCTCCGCGGTGCTCCCGCTGAGCGACTGATGAACGCGACTGCGGTTGTAAGTGATGTTGGCGCCGACCGCTTCGTGACCAATCTGCCGGGATTTTCTTGCCTCAGCCCCACACCTCGCAAACCGACAATTCTTGGGACATTGCAGAGTTCTGAGATGTGTCAATCCAGTTGCGGCGCCCGGGTCAATGTGAAGTCGGTGCCAACATCCTAGGTCGAAAGTTCGAATCTTTCACGGCCCACCACTCCGGACAAACCCTCCATGGCTCGGAATTGTCGACTGCACCTTTGGTAGAGGAGTCAGGATTTTCATGCGTTCAGAGCCGTCCTTCGGGGTGGCCTGCGGCGTTTCTGGGGGGTCGACACAGGGCAGGTGCGGGGTCGGCATTTCCGGCCATGACAGAGCTTAACCATGCTTCATGGTTAGTGCGGTTCTTCGCGTGCCTGCGGAAAATCCGGATCTGGTTACTGCGGGCGGGTCAATTATTCCCGATCTTTGATTTCGGTCACAAGTTTTCGCAGAGAAACATCTATCATTGACTACATTATTGCCTGGATGGAGGGTAGCTGTGAAATATCGCGATCCCGCGTGTGCGTATTGCCCGCCGACGGTGCGTGCCTGCCGCCAAGGGGAAGCCGAGGAACGCGGCCCCGGTTTCTGCCCGACCAAAGTCGATCCCGCTATCCAGAACGTTGCTCGCGCAATGTATGGCGATCCCGAAACGCGCAGGATCTCGCGCGAATCAGCGCTGGTCGAATCCGAAGGCTATTGCAAGTGGACACGGGTCGAGGAGATCGTCCAGTTCGCCAAGCGCATGGGCTACAAGAAAATCGGCATCGCGAACTGCATCAGCTTCGTCGATCTAGCGTACGTGCTGAGCGGTATCCTGGAGAGCCATGGCTTCGAAGTGGTGTCAGTTGCATGCAAGAACGGCAGCATCCCGAAGGAAGAGCTGGGGATTGCCGACCGGCAAAAAATTCGCCCGGGTCAGTTCGAGGCGCTTTGCAATCCGGTATCCCAAGCCGAGATGCTCAATTCTCACGGCTGCGAACTGAACGTAGTGCTGGGGCTGTGCGTAGGCCACGACAGCCTGTTCTTCAAATATGCGAAGGGGCTGACGACGGTACTGGTCGTCAAGGACCGCGTACTCGGCCATAATCCGGTGGCCGCACTACAGCTTGCAGACACCTATTACAGTCGCGTGTGGGGACCCAAGAAGCCAAATAAGCCGCCGAAGCTTCCGCCGGCGGGGCGCAGGAGCTCGCACGATTGATCGGCCAAGATAATTGTCGCTCACCAGGCCGGTATAGTATGGGCTCGGAGATGGCTGAAGGGGTATCGTGCGCAATACGAGGTGCTTTAGCACCATAGTTGTGTGAATTATCCGAATGGTCGATCATGATCATGTCAAATGTGGGTCCGTAACAGGCCGAGGGAGCTATGGACAATCGCAGGAAGAATGGGGGACCCATCTTTTGGCTCGTCGTGTTACTAGGCGTTTTTCAACTCGTCGGATGCGCTTCTTCTCCGGGTCAGTCAAGTACGGATCGATTGGCGCACAGTAGGGACCTTCAATCGCGCCCGCGGGCAGTAAAGGTCCTGATCATCACCATGTTCGGCCCCGAAGCGGACTCGTGGACCAAGGCGCTGGCGTTTCCAGAAGAAATAGCTGTCCCTGGTCTATCCCCCGACTATCCCCTTGTTAAGTGTACGCCATCAGACATCTGTCTCATGACGACCGGCATGGGGCATACAAATGCAGCCGCATCGACAATGGCATTAGTCTTTAGCAATAAATTTGATTTTTCGCAGACATACTTTCTCATAGCAGGGATCGCCGGTGTCGATCCAAATGTGGGGACTATTGGATCGGCCGCGTGGGCACGGTACCTAATCGATTACGGCCTTGCTCATGAGATTGACTCGCGCGAAATGCCAGTCGGCTGGAAGGCAGGCTATTTTGGCATTCATGCCGCAACACCCGATTCGAAACCCAATCTGGCATACAAGACGGAAGTATTCCAGCTCGATGACTCGCTACTTCAAATGGCGTTGACAATTACCAAGAACGTCAAATTGGACGACAACGACGAAGCACGTGCATACCGCGCCCTGTACTCCGAAAGCGCGGCAAGAGGCAATCCGACGGTGATTCAATGTGATACTGCGGCGGGTGATACGTACTGGCACGGAAGGCAACTTGGCGAGTGGGCCACTCAATGGACAACTGTGTTGACCGACGGGAAGGGGCGCTACTGCACAACGCAGCAGGAAGACAATGCAACATTCGAAGCATTGAAGCGGGGCGACGCTGCGGGCTTACTCGACCGTCGCCGAGTTGCGGTACTTCGGACCGGCGCCAACTTTGATAGACCTCACGGTGGTCAATCGACGTATGACTCCCTTAAATCGAAGTCGGGCGGATTCTCGGCGGCGACTAACAACCTGTTCATTGTAGGATATCCGCTCGTAAGTGATATCGTGAGCAACTGGCCCCAATGGCGAGTCGGGGTCCCCAAGGCTCCGTGATTGATCGAACGACAAACAGCCGCCGCCGACAACCTCTTGGCCTGTGCATGGCGAGTTCATACTCAGGCAGCGATTGGCGCCTGGAAAAGGCCTCGGCAAGGCTGCTGCTGTCTGTAGGGATCAAGGGTGGCACAGGGAGGACGAGGCTCACCAGACCGCTCCTCTTTGGTACTCCCGCGCGGTGCGGCCCGTTCGAACCAGAATTACGGAATTAGCCATGAACAGACCGTTGCCACTACGGACCTGAAGTTGGAGTAGCATGAACCGCTTTTCGCCCCACCGGCGCCAGGGGTAAGAAGCGCGCCGGTCACCGCAAGATAAACAACAAGAGCCTACGCGTCCTGCCCCTGGATGAGAGTGATCGAGGCCGTCGCGATGATCTTCGCCGCCGGGTCACCTCCGTTCAGCTCGATAAACACGACACCGGTGATGCCCTTCAGGGCGAGGCTGGCCCGGGTGTCGGTCTTGACCGGCGTTTCCTTGCGCAACGTCACATCCACAAGCACGAGGCGCGAATTGTCAGGATCGATACTCATCGACTTGACCGTACCGACATCGATGCCGCGGAATTTCACCGGATCGCCGACCGCGAGTGCCCGCGCGAACGCAGCGCGCTTCACCATGCCGCCGGAAAGCGCGGACGGAAACTTGATGCCGCTGTCTGGCGGCAAGCCAGCAAGCGCCAGCTTCATTGCAGCGATCTGTTCCTACTCCTTGGCCGGCGGCGCCATATGTTCACGCATCGGCGGCATGATGTTCTGCGCAACCGAGAGGGAGGAAAAAATGCACCTTGCTGAAACAGCACGCCTATGAGAGCCGCTTTTTCTGCCGCGCCGATGGATTGAACTGTCTGGCAGTTGAGGAGAACCTCCCCGGCATCCGGCTCGTGCAGGCCAACGAGTGTCTTGAGCAGTACCGACTTGCCTGATCCCGATCCGCCGGCGATGCCGACACTTTCCGCCGAGCCACTCACCCGGAAGCCGCGCATGCAGCCGATGATCGCAATGAAGAAAGCGAAGATCGGCGCCTTGAACAGGCCGACGAGGAAATCCCCGCCGTCGACGACGTGCGGCAAGCGTGTCAGGTATTGCGTCGGCGATACATCGAG
The DNA here is from genome assembly GCA_003153335.1 of Betaproteobacteria bacterium. Taxonomy (GTDB): domain Bacteria; phylum Pseudomonadota; class Gammaproteobacteria; order Burkholderiales; family Casimicrobiaceae; genus PALSA-1005. The sequence goes on from PLYG01000482.1 coordinate 26,498, forward strand.
CAGAAATTGGGAAATTGCGGCGCCGCCGATCAGGCCCATGATGTCCGCGAAGAACGTGAGTAGCGGCACGGTGATGACAAGCGCAATCGCCCGCCAGCGCAAGTTGATCGCCATCGCCGCTGACGACAACCGTTGGCCGAGAGGAATCCGCGGAAGCTTGCTGTTTGTTTGCAGGCACTGCTGTCATCGTTCGCCCCGGCTCCACGAAGGCAGTGGGGCATAGAATGGATCAGACTCGATATATTCCCGCGTCACCAGGGGCACAACGTGAGGTTCCGCAGGGCATTCGAAACACCCGGCGAGCTCTGTGCGCTATCAGACATACCGCATGGTGTATGACCGTCGATATCACTAGTCGACCCAAAACGGATGTACAGTCACTTAGAAGCGGTGCGCGTCAACGAAAGATTGACGTCCAATCGACGACCATGGTGCCGGTACGAGTGGTAACGAACAGACCGTGCTGAGTGCAGGTGCTTAGACTGAAAAAGATTTCCTATTGCTTAAAGACCCACCGATGAAAGGCGCAAAACCGCGCAGCGTATGATGGCGCCGGACTACAACCAACGCTGGCGTGCAGGCATTAGGTAACTATTCGTGAAGCGCGAGCAAGAGTGGGCACTTGGCCTCGGGATTGCAGCCGCTGTGCTGGGCGCGGCGTGGCTTGCCGTGGCTTGGTGGCTGCCCACCGATGAAGAATTTGCCGCCTGGCTCACGGCCGAGGCCGAAGACCGGTTAGGCGTCAAGGTAACCATCGGCTCTGCCCACTGGGCGTTGCTGCCAAGGCCCGTTGTCGTGGTCAACGACTTTCGCACGCAGCAGGCGCAACCGGTGGTCATTCGGCGGCTGAGCGCGCAACCTAACGCGCGCGTGCTGCTGCACCGCAAGCTTGAGTTTGCGCGTATCGATATCGATGATGCGGTTTTCCCACGCAACTCGATGCTCGCCTTTCCCGCCAAACCGGGTGCGAGCGAGCCCGATGCGGGCGATGGCGTGCTGCTCGAACACTTCGAGTTTCGCAATCTGACCTGGATCTCCTACAGCGGTATTGCCGTGGCCTATGACGGCGAGATCGATTTCGACGTGAACTGGCGCCCTCGCCACGCCGAGTTGCGCCGCCCGGGCATCAGCCCCCCGTTCACGCTGACGTTGACGCGCGAGGGCGATGCCGACCGTTGGCAGACGCGCATTCATGTGGGTGGCGGTACGGCGCACGGCAACGTTGCGTTGAAGTCCGCCACAAGCGGCACCATGCACCTGAGCGGCCAGTTGGCCCCACATGACATCGAGGTGGCCAGCGCGTTGAGTACCTTCAACCGGCGGTCACCCGTCGGCGGCAAAAGCTCGGGCCAGATGGTGTTGTCGGCGGACGGCAAATCGGTGGGCGAGCTGGCGCGCTCGCTGCACACGCACAGCTTGCTCTCTGTCAACCCCGCAACGATATTGCGCTTTGACCTGGACAAGGCCATCAGCACGCGCGGCAAAGAGCACGACGGCCAGACCGCGTTGCAGGAGCTGACCGGCCAGATGGACACGCAGAACACCGATGAGGGCATGCGAGTCACCTACACCGGCATCAAGGCCCGCGCCGGCAAGTACACCGCCACGGGCAAGGCCACGATCTACCACCGCCAGATCGAGGCCAGTGGCACTCTGGATGTCGTCGAGGGCGCAATCGGCGTGCCCTTTACCGTGAGCGGGCCGGTCGACAAGCCAAAGGCCTCGGTGCCGCCGGGATTCTTCGCGGGCGCGGCCATCGGCACCGCAGTGCTGCCCGGTATCGGCACCGTGATCGGCGCCCGCATCGGCGGCGCTCTCGGCCGGATCTTCAAGGGCGGCGCGCAACAGCCCGTTGCCCCAACGCCGGTTGCACCGAAAAAGAACTAGCCAGAGGTTGTTGCCTTCCAACCGGATTTTTCCAACACGGCCCTGGTCCCGCTGCGGGGCGCACCTCATGAGGTGCAAGTCATGAATCGCTATACCCTGGTTTCAACGGCTCTGGTCTTCGTCTTGGCCGCCGGCACGTTCAGCAAGCCGCGCTTTCAGATGCGCAACAAGCCGAAATCCGCTCTGAAATTACGCAAGCCGCCGCGACAGGGGCTCGGCTTGCCATCGATGTCAGGATCGAACAGGTCCAGCATCGACTCGGTGTCGCGTGCGTGGCGCGTTCATTCACCATTCTTGATGCCAGCACAACTTGACGTCAGCCAGCGTCCCTTGATGTCTACGTGAACCGACATTCTCCCGGCCAGCTGGGCAGGACAATTGAAATGCCGGGAGCAGACCGACACGAAATGAACTGCGTGATTTGGTCTGGACCCTCTCCGACTGTATGTCCAGATTGGCATAGTAGTACGGATCGACGACCCGGGCATAGCGGGGCGGTGATTTAGGCCCTTCCGCAGATTGTGCGTGATCAAGCGAAATTGGACAGCGAAAATCACCGACCCGGGAGCATCTCCGAGCGGTTGATGTGCCAACGAATCGATTCGTTGACTGACAAAAGGCTGCTCGCTCCGCCGTGATCATTCGTGATCAGAGCCGTGTTGTTACCCCCGGAACATTGACCACTTCCTGGTTTGCGCTGCCGATCCAGGACCGACCACGGCAATGTCGTTGACTGCACAGGTGCCGAGGAATTCTTTGCATTGTCAAATCCGCATCGGCACAGATTGTCAAAATTCGATCAGCCCCAACAGCCATCGCAAGTAGCAGCTCGAAGCTGGCGCGCGAATCGCGGCCCCGCAATACGTTCATCGGCCCTCCGCACCCAGGCTCCGACACATACGGAATTCGGCGTATGGCGCGCCGTACCCGGTCAGCCCACTATCCCCGGATACCCCACCAGTGTAGTCAGACATGCCGCGAAACTCCCGAATGGAGACTCTGAAATGAGCACCTTTCCCAGCACCGAAGTCACCTGCATCCTCCCCGTCAAGGAAATGGAACGCGCCCGCCGGTTCTACGAGAGGTCGCTCGGCCTGCAGCCGGTGGGCAGCAAGGTGGACGGCAAGTTTGTCTACCGCTGCGGCGGTACCGAGATCGCCCTCTTTCCGAAACCGGAGGGCACGAAGGCGCAGCACACGGCCTTGAGCTTTCGCGTCGCCAATATCGCTGACGCTATCGCGCTGCTCAAGTCGCGTGGCGTGACCTTTGCCGACTACGACTATCCCGGCCTTAAGACGATCGGCCATGTCTGCGTGCTTGGCTCGGAGAAGGCGGCCTGGTTCGAGGACACCGAGGGCAACATTCTTTGCCTGCACGAAGATGTGGGGTGAACTGAGAGGCAAGACTTGGCATTGACCGGGTCTTTGCAACCCTATGAGGAGTGCTGCGCTTGAAGTTCTTATCCATAAGTTCTGATTGCCTTCCTTGACTCGCACCCTGCTAATGAACGGAAGGGGCGGCTTCGAGTAGTAGTCTGCTTCGGTCTGGCAACGGGCGTTCTCGATGTCCATGTATGTCTCCGCCGGGAGCTCGCCGATGGATTGCCGATAGACGGCCTCCCAACGTTCGAACGCATCCCGTGCGCTTTGACCGGATTGATTCAATCGGCCAGCGGTATTACAATATGACTACTTCCGGAGAAAATCCATGCCCCTGGTTGCCACGAGCCTCAAGCTTCCCAAGACTCTGAAATCCCGCATTACGCGCCTCGCCAAGCGAGCAGGAGAGAGCCCACATGCGTTCATGTTGCGGTTGCTCGAGGAGCAGATCCAGGCTGCCGAGCGGTTCGAGCAGTTTGTAGCAGACGCGCGGCAAGCCGACCAACGCATGCTGGAAAGCGGTCAAGGGTACGCTGCGGCCGATGTGCACAGCTATCTGGAGGCCAAGATAGCGGGCCATAAAGGGACAAGACCCAAGCCCGCGCAATGGCGCAAGTAATCTACTCCGACGAGGCATTTACCGACTTTGAACGTATTGTCGAGTTCCTGCTTGAGACCTCTCCCGAGGTTGTGACGCAGGCGCTCGAGAACATCAGAAGCGCGATCGGCATTCTCGAAGCACATCCATTCATCGGACGACGAGTAGACGGTCGCATTCGCGAACTAGTCATCTCGCAGGGAACAACCGGATATCTCGCCCTCTATCAATTCGATCCTGCGTTCGATGTTGTCCGTACCTTGCGAGTACGACATCAGCGCGAGGTAGGTTACCGGGAGTAGTCGCGGTGCTTGGTATTGAATGTCGCGGACCATGGTGAAATCGAAGGTGTACTTGCAGGTCGAGCGCGTCGATGAGGCCACTTGCGCGCTCGCGGCCGGGGCGAGTGTCTCGAACCTGCACGAGGCGATGGGCGCCGCCGCCGGCCGGCTCGCGACGATGGGTCCGCAGATGCGACCGCTCGTCCCGGGCATCCGTATCGCCGGACCCGCGGTGACGGCGTTCTGCGCGCCCGGTGACAACCTGATGATGCACCGTGCCCTCTACCTCGCGCGCAGGGGGGACGTCCTCGTCGTGCAGGCGCCGGAGTCCGGCGCGCAATGGGGCGACATGGCGGGGCTCTACGCCAAGGTGAAGGGCCTCGCGGGGATCGTGGTCGACGGTTTCATCCGCGACACTGATGACCTCCTCGCGCTGCGCTCCCCGGTGTGGTCGACGAAGATCGGGCCCAGCAGCCCGCAAAAGACCGGCTACGGCATCGTGAACGCGCCCATCGTCTGCAGCGGCGTGCGCGTGGAACCCGGCGACCTGGTGGTCGCGGACGGCGACGGCGTGATCGTGATCCCGAAGCGCGAAGCTGCCGCAACCGTCGCGCGCGCGTTGGAGCGAACGCGGCGCGAGGACGCCGCCAGGGCCGACCTCGAGGCCGGCAAGCACCCGTGGCACCTGCACGGTTGCGACCAAAACTATGCGCAGCTGGACGTCGAGGAGATCGACGCACCCTGGCGCCCCTGAGCATCCGGTTTCCCCGAAAGGCCTGAAATGAAACGATCGCTCGTCCTCTCCGTTGCAATCCTCGCGCTCGCCTTGTTCGCGAACCTGCCCGCCGCGGCACAGGGCTTCCCCGCAAGGCCGGTGAAGTTCGTGGTTCCGCAGGCGCCCGGCGGAGCGACCGACGTCTTCGCCCGCTACATCGGCCAGAAGCTGAGCGCGAAGTGGGGCCAGCCCGTAGTCGTGGAGAACAAGGCCGGCGCCGCGGGCGTGGTGGGCACTGACGCGGTCGCCAAGTCGCCGGCGGATGGGTACACGATGCTCGTCACCTACGCCGGCTCGCAGGCGGTGAACCAGAGCCTCTACGCGAAGCTGCCCTTCGACTCGGTGAAGGACTTCCAGCCGGTGGCGACGCTCTCCACGACCCCGTTCTTCCTCGTTGTGGGGCCCGACTCGCCCATCAGGAGCTTCAAGGAGCTGATCGCCGCGGCGAAGGCGAAGCCCGGCTCCATCACCTATGCTACTTCAGGCAGCGGCTCGATCAACCACTTGCTCTCCGAGTCTCTCAAGATGATGACCGGCATCGACATGGTCCACGTCCCTTACAAGGCGATCTCCGCGGCGATGACCGACGTGATGGGCGGGCAGGTTGACAACGCCTTCGCGTCCGTGCCCTCGGCCATCCAGTTGATCCGTGGCGGCAAGCTCCGGGCCATCGCCGTGTCCAGCGCCAGGAGAAATTCCAGTGCCCCCGAGGTGCCGACCATCGCGGAGCTGGGCTTCCCCAGTTTCGACGTGAGCCCCTGGTGGGGTATCCTCGCGCCGGCGGGCACGCCGCGGGCGATCGTCGACAAGGTGAACGCGGATGTGGCAGAGGTGCTGCGCACGCCCGAGGTCCAGGCCTTCTTCAAGGACCAGGGGGCGGAGGCGCTGATCACGACGCCGGAAGCCTTCCTCAAGCGGCTCGAGGAGGATGTGCAGAAGTGGGCGAAGGTCGTGAAAAGCTCGGGGGCGCGGGTAGACTAGGTGCGATGAACATGTACATCGACAGGTTCGAATCCTTCAGAGCCAACAGTCGTGATCATTCGTGATCAAAACTGCTCAAATGCGCGTGATGATTCACACCCAAGCGGACATTGCCGCTGGCTGTGATCCGAGTCCTTGGTTCGAGTCCCGGCCGGGGCATGCATTTGAAATATTAACACTAGCGCTGCGCGACATAGGCCTTTGCTAGTGGAATTTCGGGCCTCGCGCGATCGGTTTTTTCCGTAAGTGCAACGAATTTGGCGTAATACATCCTGGCTTTGTCGCGGTCACCGGCGAGCGCAGCTGCCTGGGCGGCGCCGTATATGCCGCGAAAGCGGTTGGGTTCGCGCTGAAATGATGCTTCGAACGCTTTGAGCGCCTCGGCCGGTTGTCTGATTTCGAGCAGCATTTCGCCAAACAGCTCGCGCGCAGGTACTACCGGACTGGGTGTGACGATGTGTTTTTCCATCGAATCCTCCAGGTCCGCTGCCGCTTGCATCGACTTGAGTGCGTCGTCCTGCGCGCCTTGCGCCAGCGCAATCCAGCCGTTGACAGCGAGCCTCTGGACCTCCGCCTGGTTCGACCAATACGTATTTTTTGATCCGCGAGTCCATCCCTCAACTGCGCGAGCCTCGACTCTTCTTTCCGGGCCGATGCCGTATCGCCGGTGCGGGCATAACCGAGGCCGCGGGCGAAGTGTGTAATGGCGTCGGGGAACATAAACGAGGTCGGACGCGGCTGCAACATGATAGCTTCTCCCCAGGCGCGGCGTTCCACTGCATACCGCGCCGGCATCGCCGCGAGCGCATAGTGCCCGATGAAGATGGCGGGGTTCACGCTGATCGAGGCGCTCTCGGCAACGACGCGTTTCGCGTCCGCGTCCTCCCCCAGTTGGAGATAAGCGTGGACGAGATAGTCCATGGCATGCGCCTGCTCTTGCCCGTTGTTTTCCGCCTTGGCGGCCGCGGCCGAACGCAGATTGGAATCGATCGAGTCCTGCCACATGCCGCGCCGCGTGAAGATGTGCGAAGGCATGTGCAGCGCGTGCGGATTATTCGGCGCGATCTGGGAGTAAAGTCGTGCCGCGGGAAGTCCGCGCTCCGCGATTGGCGGATAGTCGTAGCTGAGAATAAGGTAGTGCACCACGCCTGGATGCTCGGGCGCATCGTTGTGTCTGGCACACAGGCCTGTCACCGCGAAGCGAATGGAATTTCCGGGTTGGCCGGCGCGGCATGACCATTCCGATTACTTGTGCCATCGTATGCAATGAGATCGACAGCACCTTGAATGCGTGTACGACCGGCCTCGGGCTGGGCATGTTCCTGTCGTATCAGACCGCACCATACAGGAAGTCGAACAAGATCCGATACGTCCTGGAAGAGTTTGAAACCGAGCCTGTGCCCGTACAGATAATTTATCCGCATACCAGGCGACTTTCGACCACCGTGCGCGCATTTGTCGACGAATGCGTTAAAAAGCTTCGATGTGTCAGTCTTGATTGACGGAAAGGTTCATTGATTTTGACGTGACTGTATTGGCGCTGACGCGAATTTGACCCAGGCTGCCGGAATTCGTTGACCCACCAGCATGCTT
>PLYG01000482.1:34055-41301 GCA_003153335.1 Betaproteobacteria bacterium
TTCTTTTGCTGCTTCGGGGGCTGATGGGACATCGTGCTTCCTCCTGGTGGAATCGATGAACTTCGTAGTGCGATTCCAAATATACGCGCTTCGCGTGATGCCGGGGAGGAATCCTGGGGTTTGCCTCCGTACTGAGTCCACCACGCCTGGATGACGAAACTGCGATAGAAGCTATCAGCCCGCAGCCGCGGCCAAGCAGATTCAATCATCAGCGGCGTAGCCAGAACTGCTCAATCGCGCGCGATGGTTCGCAGAATCCGGACTCTCTCGGGAATTTGGCGATGAAAATTGGCATTGACCGGGGTGAAACGGTCGAGGATACTTGGCGTCGTGCGGTTGAATTTCCAGTACTCCACTGGACTCTGCTTCCGCTGGCCGTGCAGGTGGCAACGCTGCTAATGCAACCCCCCGAAACCATCGCTATTGCCGAGTCGTCGTCCGGCGCTCCGGTCTCGGCCGCGCCGGAGCTGCTGCTGCGTCAGAGGGCGCTGTGCGCTGCATGGCGGCGAGGCGCCCGCCCGCCGCAACTATGATGTGTTTCGCCGCAAGCCAGTCACGAATACTTTCCGGAGATATACATGAAAATCCGCGCCGCCGTGCTCGATCAGATGCAGCAACCGCAGCCCTATGCGAAATCCAGGCCGATCAGCGTCGAGACGGTGGAGCTCGACGCGCCCGGGCCGGGCGAAGTGCTGGTGAAAATGGCGGCCGCTGGCTTGTGCCATTCCGATCTGTCGATCATCAACGGCGAGCGCCCGCGGGTGATGCCGATGGCCTTGGGCCACGAGGCCGCTGGCATCGTCGAGGAACTCGGACCGGGCGTCACCGATCTCAAGCGCGGCGAGCATGTGGTGCTGGTCTTCGTGCCCAGTTGCGGCCACTGCCTGCCCTGCATGGAGGGCCGACCGGCGCTGTGCGAGCCCGCCTTTGCGGCCGCAGTCGCCGGCACGCTGGTGAGCGGCCATCGCCGCCTGCATCGCGCGGACAAGAGTCCGCTCAACCATCAGGTCGGCGTTTCCTGTTTTGCCGAATATGCCGTGGTGGCGCGCGGCACGCTGGTGAAAATCGACCAGGACCTGCCGTTCGATATCGCCGCGCTATTCGGCTGCGCCGTGCTCACCGGAGTCGGCGCGGCCATCAATTGTGCGCAGCTCAAGCTGGGTAGCTCCGCGGCCGTGGTCGGCCTGGGCGGGGTCGGCCTGTCGGCGCTGCTCGGCGCGCTGGCAGCCGGTGCGCGGCAAATCATCGCCATCGACAAGCTCGACTCGAAACTGGAATTCGCGCGCTCCCTCGGCGCCACGCACACCTTTCGCGCCGACGATCCGGACCTGGTCTCGCGCGTCAAGGCGGCAACCAATGGCGGCGTGGAAGTGGCGATCGAGGCCGCCAGCGCCGTAGCCGCACTTGCCACCGCTTATCAGATTACCCGGCGTGGGGGCACCACGGTGACCGTCAGCCTGCCGCCGCCGAACGCGACCCTGAATGTGCCAGCGGTCAATCTGGTGGTCGAGGAACGCACGCTCAAAGGCAGCTTTCTCGGCTCTGCCGTGCCGGCGCGCGACATTCCGCACTACATCGCGCTCTATCGGGCGGGGCGACTGCCCGTGGACCGCCTGGTGACGCATCGAATCAAACTCGACGAGATCAATCTCGGCTTCGACCGGCTGGCGAACGGCGAAGCGATAAGGCAAGTGATCGTCTTCTAGGGCTGGGCTGCCGATGCCGCTTTAGCTCTCAAATCGATCGGCTGCTCGACCCGACCAGCGATGTAACGCTATCAACCTTGCAACGTGCTGCGGCCTTGGTGGGTCGCAAAGTACAAATCGAGCTAGTGTAAACCGAGGCGCAAGGTGAATCATGGCAATCGCGCGTGATGATTCACAATCGAGGATTGAGCGAGCCAATACCGCGACCAAAAATCAGGCAGGCGGCAGGGAAATCTGATGGTCCACGCTGTAGCGGTAGTCGTTGAACACATCCTCCGCGTTCAGAAGCTGATAACTCCCGTCCGGCATTTGACGCGACGTGTCTTTTAGCCGATAGGTGTAGTGGCCGCAGGTCCAGCAGTCGAAATTGCGCATGTGGGTGCACAGGCAGGTCTTGTCCATGACCGATATGTTCTTCCCGTCGGGATGCTTTTCCAACTCGCGGTGGTAGGCGTCGATGTAGGCACAATTGCCTGACGCGTCGAGCAGGTAACCGTACGCCTCGCAATTTGGACGGATGCCGGCACCGATGGCGGGGCTCCCCTTCAGCATGCGCATGGGGTAGCCTGTGGGAGAGATCATGTTGACCTCGATGTCTTCCTCCCGGGCCTTGAAATACTCCTGCTTGACCTTGTCCGGCAGCCCGCATTCACACGTCACCGTGAACCGGGTCGCCACCTGTACCGCCGCGGCGCCGGCCTCCAGAAATTTCACCGCATCGCTGCCGGTGAAAATGCCACCGGCCGGAATCACCGGAATGTCCAGGCTTTCCTGCGCCAGGTACCGGATGACCTCGTCGACGATGGTCTTGAGGTCGTACTGCGCCCAGTCGAGGCCGAAACCCAGGTGGCCGCCAGCAAGCGGTCCTTCGACGATGATGTAATCCGGGAGGCGGTCGAGCCGGGCATTCTTGCGCATGAAGAGCATCAGCGCGCGCAGCGACGACACGATGATCCCGAACTTCACGTCGCGGAAACGTGGATGATCCTGCACGAGTGCGAGCGAGCCCAAATGTAGCCCCGCGCTCAGCGTAATGCCGTCTATGCCGCCGTCCATCGCGGCTGACAGGCGCACGCGCAGCGTCTCGCGCGGATTGTTCATGGTCAGCTTTTCCATGGTATTGATGAAGATCAGGCCATCGCCCCGCTTGGCCTCCATGGTCCGGCCGACGTGCAGCCTGGTCGCCTCGGCAAGGCCCTCGAGATCGAATTGCACGTCGGACTTGTCGCGGTTGAAGAAGTTGTACTTGTATTTCTTTTGCTTTTCCGTCACGAAGCGCATGTTGAAGCGCCGGTCAGATACCGTCGGAACCATCGCATCCGAGATATGGCCGATGCCGCCGAGCCGCGCCGAGACCAGCGAGAGTTCGGCGGTCGAAATATCGACGCCCATGCCGCCCGTGACGATGGGCACCAGCTCCTTCTTCCCAATGCGCAGGCAAAAATCATCGAGGCGTTTCATTCGACTCCCGTCACGATCAGATTACCGCTGCAGGAGATCCATTCGCTGGAAGCTCCGACAATGCTCGCGGCGACAATGGTGTCCTCGTCGTTCACCCACGCATAGACAATCACCTTGCTCGGCGCGTGGTAGCGGAAGAACAACCGGTACTGCTGGAAGAACTTAACACGGAACCAGTGCTTGTGGTCTTCGCCAAGGGTGTTGCCTTGTCGGTACTCACGCCGCGCCGGGTCCTGCGGAATCACGTCGAATGCCAACTTGGCGATGGCGGCCAGGCGCTTGGTGGCGTTCTTCTTGACGAACCCGGCAGAACCTTTTTGCTTGAGCTCCTCGACCTGCCGGGTGAGCAGTTCAAGCTGGGCGAGAAACAGCGGGTGGGCGAAGACCGCCCAGCCATTGACGACCAAGGGCGCAGCCTTACTCCGGCTCATTCATCGTCTGCCGACAGGGGCGCGCCGAGATCAACTTTAACGTCACCGACCAACGAATGGATGCGCTGCACGAGGCTGGCATCGATAGTCTGGAGCCGTTCCGGATGGTTGGCAATGTCGCGGGCCAGGAAGCCCAGGAACTGCCCGAGCACTGGGTCGTCTTCCCCGGATGCCCTCGCGCGGGTGAGCACGACCTCGCCACTTGGGCGAATGGTGTAGTGAATTTTGTCTCGTTTGCCCAACTTGAGGGCACGGCGAACGGTTTCCGGCACCGTGGTCTGGTAGCGATCGGTGAGGGTGGATTCGACTTCGAGGGTGCCAGCCATGGTGCGCTCCGTTCAAGGAGGTTGATGCCGCGCATGGTAATGCAATTGCATTGCCTCGTCAAGACAGGTGCATTGCGCCCCGCCTTTTGCCTTCCTGTTGTTGGCGCCAACAGGCTAGCGCCCCGTCTCGCCAGCGATCACACTGCGGCAGCCCCACCGCATTGCATGCAATGCTAGCAACGCCTACAATAAGAATTTTGGCGTCGAGGAACGGGCATGGCTACTCTTACCATACGAAATCTCGATGAACGGCTCAAGGGTCGCCTGCGCGTTCGAGCTGCCACTCGCGGCCGGTCGATGGAAGAAGAGGCGCGCCAGATCCTTCGTACGGTGCTGAGTGAATCGGAGCCAGCGTCAACCAATCTCGCTGAATGCATACGGCGCCGCTTCGCGAAACTGGGTGACGTGCAGCTTCCGATCGCTGCCCGCGAACCCATCCATTACCTTGAGATGCCCGAGGGGATCCCGGCGAATGGCGCAGCTACCTCGATCAAGGCCGATGCAACGAAAGCGAGGCGCCGCCCATGAGCAGGTTGCTCGATACGAACGTGCTATCGGAATTGCTGCGCGCGGCACCTAATCCGGCGGTCATGGCGTGGGTGATCGCGCAGCCGGGCGGGAGTCTTTTCGCGACCTCCGTGACTGAGGCGGAGATGCGTTTGGGCGTGCGTTTGCTCCCGGCCGGAAAGCGGCGGCAGGCGTTGGAGATCGCGATTGCGGCGATGTTCGCGGAAGACTTCGCAGGACGCATCCGGTCGTTCGACACTGCCGCCGTGCCCAGTTATGTCGATATCGTCTCGAAGCGGCGCGCCGCCGGCCGCCCGATCTCGCAGTTCGATGCCCAGATCGCCGCGATCGCGCTGTGCCATGGTGACAAACTGGTCACTCGCAACGTGAGCGATTTCGAGGGTTGTGGCCTCTCGTTGGTCGATCCGTGGGGGTTCGCCGCGTAGGTTCACCGACGGCGTTACAACACCTGTTTCGCGTTAGCCGCAGGGGCTTGCAACTGGGTAAGCTCCTGCGTTGCCGGTTGCGAGCTTTGCCGCGCGGCCGCGCTTGCATTGAATTCCATTCTTGCTTGCTCGCCGCTCGACGCCATCAGTACCGCGACGCCCACGGTGGCTACCGAGGCGAACAGCGCGCTCATCGCCAGAGCGTAGATCCGGGTCAGTGCATTCGTTTTCATGGTCGTTCCTCTTCCTGGTTGCATGCTTGCGGTAGGCAGTCTGGTGTGACCGATCCCGCGTGTCCGTTGTTGACAGAACGAAATGTAGCGAGTCGCGTCAATGCCCTCAATGGCCTTGCGACGAAGCGCGAAAAATGGCCCCCGAAACGCGCTTAACCGTGACGGATTTGCTTTCGGTCTGGCTGGCCGTTGATGCGCAATAGCTCTTGTCTCGGGCCGACGCGCGGCGCACAATTGAACCATCGCCAATCCATGGCATTGGGGCGCGCGCAATCCACTACTGCTTCGGATTGCACCCACCCTGACCGCACGGCATGGTTCTTCCTCCGGTTGGCGTCGATTGCACGAACGACGGGAGGCCATGCAACGGGAGCGTCCTGAAAAAAGGTCAGCGGCAAGAGTGGCTCAGGGTGATTTCCCAACAGTCTGAATACAGAGGGTGCTTTCCGAAATGATGGAGCAAGTCAGGGAAAGTGGTTTGTTGGTGGACGCCGAGGCACGCTACCGCGACCTCGCCATGGCCTGCGACCAGGCCATTATTGTTTCCGCGGCAGCGACCGTGGTATTCGCCAACGATGCGGCTGTTGGCCTGTTGGGTGCAACACAGGCCGCGCAGGTCGTCGGGCGGCCTGTCGTGGATTTCTTTGCGCTGCCGGCCGCCGATGTGGAACGGCGGAACGGCGGCGCAGCGACGTATACGGATACGAAGGTCAAGCGCCTGGATGAGGCAGCCGTGTCCGTGAGCATGGCGCTGATTCCCTGCCGGTACGCCGAGCAAGAGGCCTTGCAGATTCTCATGCGGGACATCGGTGAGCGCCAGAAGCTCGAGGGCCGGCTGCAATTCCTGGTGCGGCACGACATTCTCACCGAGCTTCCCAATCGCACCGAGTTTCGCGATCGGCTGGTGGGCGCGATCGCGCGCGCCCAACGCAATGCGCGCCAGGTCGCGGTGATGCTGATCAATCTCGACCGCTTCACTGCCATCAATGCGAAGCACGGCACCGAAACCGGTGACCTGGTTCTGCGCGAGGTTGCGCTGCGGCTCAAGAATTCGATTCGCCAGGCCGATTCGGTGGCCCGCGTGGCGGGCGACGGGTTCGGCCTGATTCTGGAAGCCATAGACCAACGCGAGCAGGCCGCGGTGGTGGCGAATCGGGTGTTGGCCAATCTGAAGGCGCCCATCGACGCAGGGGGTGTGCAGATCGACCTCAGCGGCAGTGCGGGCATCGCAGCCTTTCCGAGCGATGCGCGCGATATCGACACACTGCTGCGCATGGCGGATGTGGCGATGTACGCGGCCAAAGAGGGCGGACGCAGCACCTTCCGTTTTTACTTTCCGGAGCTCGAGGCCATGACGCACCGCGACCAGGCACGCCGCGAGCAGACCGCGAAACGAATCGCCACGCTGACCGAGCGCGAGCGCGAGGTAATGGACGTGCTGGTCGAAGGCAACTCGAACAAGGCGATTGCCTATCTACTCGGCGCCAGCCCGCGCACCATCGAAAACCATCGCGCGAAGGTGATGGAAAAAATGCAGGCGGATTCGCTGCCCGATCTCGTACGGATGGTTCTGGATCTGAATCCGGGCAAGTAGGCGGCGGGAGGGGCGCCTGGTGCGCGCGCCCAATGAGCGATAGGTAGTTTCNNTCATTCCAGTCATGTAATGCTGGTGTGCGCTATGGAGGCGCCGCCAGCGGACCAAGTTGGGCGGCGGAAGCAGCACCTCCGCACAGCTTCAATCCGATCACTGGATCAAGGATAGATCATGAGCGCGAAAAATCACGACTCGACGTATGACGATCATAACGTAGGCATAGCAACGCGTCCGGCGCATCACGCGCGGCGCGATTCCTGGCCGCGCGCCTGGGTGTCGGAAGCAGTCGGCTTCGACAGCCGGATTCCCGGTGTGTCCGCAAAGAGCGGGACCGGCGCCAGTATTTTTGATCCGCCGGGCAACCTGGCGCGCGCGCGCCTGCGTTCTCCTGCGGAGCCGCTGCAGGACGGCACTATCTTGTGGCTGAGCCAACTGCCCGAGAGCCTGCGGCCGCTGGAACTCGCGCGGCTGTTTCCGCGAATCGCGAACAAGCTGTGCGGTCTCTGGATCAACCCGTTGCTCTGCAACCAGTATTTGACCAG
>PLYG01000225.1 GCA_003153335.1 Betaproteobacteria bacterium
CCCAGTAGGTCCAGCGGTCGAACACAGGACGCGGACCGAGGCCGAAGAACCATTTGAACATCGCGATCATGTCCCGCAGGTCCTGCCAGCGCGGAACCAGCGAATCGGGTCCGAACCAGTGGAAGGTTTTCCAGTTGCGCCCTATGCGCAGTGCGAAATAAATCAATTGCACGAAAAATATCGTGGCGAAGATGGTCGCGCAAGTCCGGTGCACGATAGCCGCCACTTTCGGGCCGCCGAACGCGTTCATGACGACAGGCGCCCAGGCGCTGTCGGCGTAGAACACCGACATGCCGGTCAAGACCAATATCATCAGGGTCAGGGCAAAGGTGAGGTGGGCAATCCGCCAGATAAGCGGGAAGCGCCGGTAATACTTGCCTAACAGCAGTTCATCTGTGCGTACATGCGGCCGGGTCTTGCGCGCCTGGCGATCCTTGTACTCCCGGTAGAACCACAGCGCGGTATGCGTCCAGAAGAAGGCAAAGGTGCCTACTAGCAGTTGAATCATGAATTTTGACGCGATCCATATATAGGGATAGCGGCCGAAATCATGCGTAGTACCGTGCGGCTCGAACGTGGTGAATCCTTGCGTCGCCCCCTTATGACATTGCTGGCAGGTTTGCAGCCGGTTGTCCGGATGCACCTTCGATTTTGGATCCTTCACACGCTGGATGCCGTGGCTGCCGTGGCAGTCAAAACACTTCGCCGTATACGCGTAGCCCAGTTTGTTGACCTGACCGTGGTAGGTTTCGGTATAGGACTTCAAGCTCTCCTGATGGCAGTTGCCGCAGTTCTTGGTGATGGTGAGCCTGGTCGAGTCCTTGGCCGGGCTTTCCACGTCGTGGGTGGTGTGGCAATCGGAGCAGATGGCCGCTTTCGGATTGCTCTTCTCCAGGACTTCCCTGCCATGTACCGACGTCACATACTGGTCGCGTTCTTTGCTGTGGCACTTGCCGCAAACGTTCGGAATGCTCAGGCGCCATTGTGCGCGCTCGGGGCTGCCGGTGGTATAGACGTAGTGGGGATCGTGGCAGTTGTAGCAGGTTGCGTTGGTGCGCGACTGGTCGTCCTTGTTCGGCCGCGCATGGATCGATTTCATGAACCTGTCGATCTGCTGCACCACCACACCCAGTCTCGCGTTCTCCTGGGTCTTGTTCTCCTTCTTCGCCGCTTCCCACAACTCCTCATGGCAAGTGACGCAACTGACTTTGTGCGTTACGCCGGTCTTGTGCGGAATTTCGGTAATGTCCTTGTGGCACTCGACGCAGAGCCGCTTGCCATGCACGCTTTTTCCGAACCTGTCCTTGACCACATGCAACTGGCGCATCTGCCCGTTTGCGCCGGGCATCGCAAACCCCTCGTTTCCGTGACAGGCGAGGCAGGTTGCGTTGGCGGGGTTTCCAGTCTCTTGTTCGGTTGCCTTGCCGCCGGCCGGGTCTGCGGCGATGGTTTGCCCCTGGCAAACAACCGATGCTCCCGCCAGAAATATAACCCCCGCGATTACCCACGTTGCAAGTCTTGTAACACGCATGGCCTTCTATTCCCCGGTTAGATTAACAACGTCCCTGTCCTGTCTTGAACAGGACAAACTCATTCCTTCCGATCTTTCGCCAAGGGTAGTGATTACGGCTTCGTATCGCTCAGGATCGCGGCTACACATTTCAACTGGCCGAATGCATATCCGCAATAAAGGCGACATGTCCCACGCGGCCGCCGCCCCGATAGCGGTCGTAACCACGCTCCTGAGTGCTGCTGGGCTGTCTCCTGCTCCTGCACTTCCGGGACAACATGTCGACGGAGGTGAACCTCTTTTGGTTTTGAACATACTAAACGAACGTGAATGGCTCGATTTGATGTATATCAACCCCTACCGCGAAAGAACATGGCCGGTAGTCGCCCGGGTCCGGGGGGCAAGGCGGATATGCCGGAGGCGACGACCTGAAGAAAATCGTCAAGTGGGTCCTGGCAAGGTGAATCGACTCTGCTAACGGACAAAGCCGGCGCGAGCCGGCTTTGTCCGTTTCGTTCACTGGCCGCCTCAGGGCGAGCCGGGAACCCTTTGCCGCAGGAGACGTTTCCCATGCGGCAAGGTATGGAACCAACGGTTCAGGTCGGCGCCGGTCACTTCGCCTTGCTGAACATGTACTCGACCGCGGCCTTGGCATCGGACTCCGACGCCGCCCCGCCCATGGGCGGCATTGCTTTCTTGCCTTTGATCACGCTTGCGGCCACCGCATCCAGTCCCTGCTTGATGAGGGGCGCAAACGCGGTCTTGTCACCCAACTTCGGGGCCATGGCGGCATGGCAGCCGGCGCACGACTTGTCGTATACCGCCTTACCATCGGCGGCCGAGGCCTGCCCTGCGGTGACCAGCGCTGCCGCGGCAGCAAGAACGAAAACTGCTCGTTTCATTTGAATCTCCTTTTAGGTTGGTAAACCACTTCAAACTTGAGCCGGTTCGGCCCTACGCTCTCGCTTAACGTGCCTGGCGCGATTCGGTTGATCTGGCTCCTTTCGCAACCGCCTGACGCCAAAGTCTTGCATAGTCCGAGCGCACAACTGACTGCGGCGCCGATGATGCATTCGATGGACTTCCACCCCGCCATGGTCTCGCCGCAGGTCAAGTACCGCGCAGCCGCTTCCGACCATCACCACGTTCCAGTCTTGTGGCGCGTCAGCGCTGCGCGAGGGGCTGGTAACAGATAGCCTTGGCGCCGGCCGACATCCGCGCCCTTGGTATTGTTGCGCTGCGGGAACATTGGCCTTTGATCCAGCGCAAAGGGCGGATCGGATTTTCGCGAACATTCCGCAGCCGGTGGAAAATCGCTTCTGGAATTTCACGTAATTATCAGTTAGCGGCGGAGTCTCAGCGTTAACTGAACACCCCGAAACGCGCTTTTCCTTTGTAGACGGGGTTCTTCAGGGTGTCACCTGTTCAGCGAACGCTGAGACTTGCCCGGTTATGCGTCATACGGTGACCAGACCATACATATCAACCACAGCACCGGTTATGTAGCCGACCTCAACAATCGCAGCACGGCTCTCGGACTGGCGCTGTCCGGCCAGGCGACCAGCCGGCTGCAGGTGGGCGTCAATCTGACGTACGTGAACGACATCAACAAGTACGGTGTCGATGCCGCCACCGGAACTTTAGGAAATGCGCAAACTGGATTGACTGTGACGCAGCCCAGTGCTACCAACTTGGCGCAGGCAGCGGTAGGCCTGCCGGATGTTACGTTCCGCAAGTCCATCGTCAGCGTGTATGGCCAGTATATGATTGACAAAAGATCCGACATCCGTCTGGATGTGGCCTACCAAAAAACCAAGTACGACGACTGGGTATGGGGATCGGCAACCGCGCCATTCAACTATGCTGACAACACGACGGTCTACCAGCAGGTCAATCAGAATGTGACTTTCGTGGCAGTCACCTATATCTACAAGTTTCGTTAACGGATCTTCGCAGGTCTGGCAGTGAACTGATAAGCGGGGGCGAAAACATCGCCCCCGCCTCTTTTTATTGCGCTCGCGCCCGCTGCCAATCCGCGCGCAGCGACGTCGCTCCATCGAGTGGGCGTTTCCTGGCATCCGCTTTCCTGCGGTTTGGTCGTTGCGGCTGGTTTCGGCTCCCGCTGGAGCCGTGCGGCAGAAGCAGCGATGCGGCGAAAGAGCGGTCCAGCGGCAGCCGGACTTGGACATATGTCACACTACGGCAACGCAGCAGCCCCATATCGGGGCCAGAAGCTGTACCTCTAAAAGGATCTCGATGAAATCCCCCACTTACCTGGCGCTCGCAGCGTTGCTGCTCTGCGCGTGCGGACCGAATGTTCAGTCGCCGCCCACCGATCGCTACGATACTTCGAAGATGGACCTCAAACCGACGCCGGCAAAGCTCTCGAGCGAACGCCACACCGGACCCCTCGCGTCCGGCGCCTCACTGAGCATGACGGCGGTCCTGAAACCGCTTGATACCTCACCGGTGAAGGAGGTTCAGCTCGACACCAGCCACAAGATCATCGAAATCGCGCCGGGCGTGAAATTCGCCGCCTGGACGTTCGGCGACCAGGTGCCCGGCCCTACGGTACGTGCGCGCGTCGGCGACAAAATCCGTTTTTCGATGACCAATCGCAGCGACGAACCGGTGCCGGGCGTAAAGCTGACCGCGGCGCCGATGATGCATTCGATGGACTTCCACGCTGCGATGGTTTCGCCGCAGGACAAGTACCGCTCCGTTGCGCCCGGGCAGACGATCACCTTCGAATTCACGCTCAACTATCCCGGCGTGTTCATGTACCACTGCGGAACGCCAATGATCCTGGAGCACATCGCCTCGGGCATGTATGGCGCTGTCATCGTCGAGCCGCGCGAAGGCTACCCGACCAAGGTCGACCGCGAATACGTGGTCATCCAGAGCGAGTTTTACGCAAAGTTGGATCCGGACAACCGCAAGGTCGACGGCGTGCCGTTGTACGTGCTGGACACGGACCGGCTGCGCGCCGCGCAGCCGACCCACACGGTATTCAACGGCGTTCATAACGGGATGGTGAGGCAGCCGCTGCCGGCCAAGCCGGGCGAGCGGATACGCGTGTTCGTACTGAACGTGGGCCCAAGCAAGACCTCGAGCTTTCACATCGTGGGCACGATTTTCGACCGCGTCTGGTTCGAAGGTAATCCCGACAACCAGTTCCGCGGCATGCAGACCGTATTGCTCGGTTCGAGCAACAGCGCGATCGTCGAGTTCATGATCCCCGAAGAGGGCTCCTACATCATGGTCGACCACCACTTTGCCAACGCGTCGCAAGGCGCCATCGGCCTCATCTCGACCACTGCCAAAACAGAGGAAAAGGATCTCGAGCACCACAATATGGAAGCCACCGACACGCCAACCGATCCGGCCGCCGTGCAGGGCAAACAGGCGTTCGAGAGCAAGTGTCTTGCTTGCCACTCCGTGGGTCAAGGCAGGAAGCTGGGCCCCGACATCGCAGGTGTGACCAAGCGCCGCGCCGACAACTGGTTGACCAAGTGGCTGAAGTCGCCGGAAAAGATGCTGGAGACCGACGTTGATGCGAAGACCATGCTCAAGGAAGCGAACAACATCCCGATGCCTAACCAGAACCTGTCCGACGCCGAGATCAAGCAGTACCTCAGCTACTTCCATTGGATCGACATGCAGCCGGCGGGCACGGCGACGGCGCACGGAGCGAAATGATGCGGCTGTCGGGAAGCACGATCGCGGTGTGGTTGCTGGCGCTGCAGGCGCCGGCGGCTCTTGCGTGCGGTTATTGCGTTGAGGACCGGATCGCGGCGACTTATGACTTTTCCGTGGTCAGCGGCGCACTGGATCAGCGGCACGAGGTCGCCTTTTTTGTGATTCAGGGCGCAGGGGGTGCGAACGGCATGTCGGGCGCTGCGATCTCGCGACTACTCGAAGGAACCAAAGGGATCGACCGCAATTCGGTGCGGGTGTCCGTCGACGCCGCTTCGCTGTCGTTCGCCTTCGATCCGGCACGCGCACCGCTGGGCCCCATTCTCAACGCAGCGGATGGCAAACTGCACTCCAAAGGGCTCAGCCTGGCGCTGCTACGCGTGCTGGACCACGCGTCCTACGCGAAGCCGGCGCCGGTTGCGGCGCGCTGAGCTCGACTAACAGCCTGCTAAACCAATACCCGCTCGATGCCGCCGTTGTTCGCCTTGGCGACGAACTCCGGCATCCAGTCGGCGCCCAGCACATGCCTGGCGATTTCGACGACGATGTAGTCGGCATCCACATTGGCATCGTCGCGGTAGCGCGTGAGTCCTTGCAGGCAGGACGGACAGGACGTCAGGATCTTGACGTCGCCGGTGAAGCCATCGGCGCGCAGCCTATCGGCGCCGGCGCGCATTTCCTCTTCCTTGCGATAGCGCACCTGGGTCGAAATGTCGGGACGGGTCGCGGCCAGCGTTCCGGACTCGCCGCAGCAGCGCTCGTTGAGCTCGACCTTGCTGCCCATGAGTTCGTTGACGACCTTCATCGGTTGATAGGTTTTCATCGGCGTGTGGCAGGGGTCGTGGTACATGTAGCGTACGCCGGTGATGCCTTCGAGTCGCACGCCTTTTTCCATCAGGTACTCGTGAATGTCGAGCAGCCGGCAGCCGGGGAAAATGCGCTCGAATTCGTACTTTTGCAACTGGTCCATGCAAGTGCCGCAGGACACGATCACCGTCTTGATATCGAGATAGTTGAGGGTGTTCGCGACCCGGTGGAACAGCACCCGGTTGCTGGTGGTGATCGCCAGACCCTGGTCGTGATCGCCCGAGGAAGTCTGCGGGTAACCGCAGCACAGATATCCCGGCGGCAGCACGGTCTGGACGCCCAGGTGATACAGCATTGCCTGGGTCGCAAGGCCGACCTGCCCGAACAGGCGCTCGGAACCGCAGCCCGGAAAATAGAACACGGCGTCCGACTCTTCGCTGACCTTTTGCGGATCGCGGATGATGGGGACGATAGTGTCGTCCTCGATGTCCAGCAGCGCGCGCGCCGTACGCTTGGGCAGGCCACCCGGCATCGGCTTGTTGATGAAGTGAATCACCTGCGCCTTGAGATGCGGCAAGCCCCGCGTGGGCGGCGGTTGCCGGGTCTGGCCCTGGATCAGTCCGAGCCGCTTGGCCGTGGCGTGCCCGAGGCGCTGCGCCTTGTAACCCCAGTCGATCATGACCTTTTTGGTCAGCTTGATGGTGGCGGGGTCGGTGGCATTAAGAAAGAACATGGCCGCCGCGGTGCCGGGATTGAATTTTTTCTTTCCCTGTTTGCGCAGCAGGTTGCGCATCGCGATCGACACGTCGCCAAAATCGATGTCCACCGGGCAGGGATTCAGGCACTTGTGGCAGACGGTGCAATGGTCGGCGACATCGGAGAATTCGTCCCAGTGCCTGAGCGACACGCCGCGGCGCGTCTGCTCCTCGTACAGGAACGCTTCGATCAAGAGCGACGTGCCCAGTATTTTGTTGCGCGGCGAATAGAGCAGGTTGGCTCGCGGCGAATGCGTCGCGCACGCCGGCTTGCACTTGCCGCAGCGCAGGCAGTCCTTGA
>PLYG01000378.1 GCA_003153335.1 Betaproteobacteria bacterium
CGGCGCCACCGGCTCCGGCAAGTCGTGGTTGGCCTGTGCACTGGCCCAGTACGCGTGTCGTCGCGGTAAGTCGGCGCTCTACCAGCGGGTGCCCCGGCTGCAGGAAGAGTTGCGCATCCGGCACGGCAGCGGCGCTTTCGGCAAGTGGCTCGTGCAATTGGCGAAGATCGACGTGCTCCTCCTGGACGATTGGGGGATGGGTGCCATCGACAGCGCGACCCGCTCCGATCTGCTGGAGATCATCGACGACCGCGCGGCGAGCAAGGCGACCATCATCACCAGTCAACTACCCATCGAGCACTGGCATGCCTGGATCGGCGACGCGACGATCGCCGACGCTATTCTGGACCGGATCATGCAACGCAATCACCGCTTCACGCTGACCGGCGACTCGCTCCGGCCGGAGAAGCAAAAACCCGTCAAAAAGGAGAAAACTATCGACCCATCGTGACCGACCACCGTACAATTCAAGCGCGTAACACCACACCATGCGCAGCGGTCACGATCAACCGGAATCGGCGGTCACGTTCGCCGGAATACGCATCAACAGCAAGCCCAGCAATGCAATTGCCGCAAGTGCCGCCGCTGGTGTAGTACCGATTGCCCTTTACCTTGGAACGTGGACCGACTGCGACGGGGCGGCCACGCCGTGGTTTGCCCAGATCGACCTGACGGACCAATTTCTCGCGCTGCTGACGCGGTTGCGCGATAGCGTGGTGGCCAACGAACTGTTCTCGGTCAGCGTATTGTCCGGGATCGACTGGTACGACGAAGGCCCGGATGATTTCCATAGCATGGAATGCGACGAGCTTATCGTGCGCGCCACGGGATGGTTTTTCGCCGCGAGTCCACGGCACGCCACCTACGCCGTGGATACGACCTATCTGAACTTCGCGCAGATGGGGTCGTTGATCGATGCCGCGACTGCCGCCGGGAAGACCTATGCGGTCTGGGGTGCGAAGAGGCCGATCTGATCGCCAACGGCAACGTGCCCCAGCCGGCGATGGTGGATGCCGGTGCGGTAGCTGGAGCGGCAGCATGACGCGCGGCCTGAATTTGCTGGACTTCCGTGTGCTGGTTACGGTGATGTCCGACCGCGTGCCGGACGAGGCCCTGATTCGGGAGGCAATCAGTGGCGGCCTGACGATTGCGAACGATGACGGGAACCTGACTCCGGAAGACGGCGAAGACGGCGAAGACGGCGTGGGCGGTTGGACGGTGAGCCATGAGGGCACCTATCCGTATCCCGATGACGGACAGGCTCCGGAAACGGTGTCGCCACTGGATATGGCGGCGCTCAAACAGGCGGTGGAGGGGAGCCGCGACCTGACCCGTCGCACGCTCAGCGCGGCCCTCGATCTTGCGCAGAAGTCGGCGGGAAGTGATGGGTTGATCAAGTTGCTGGACCGAGCGCTGTTGAATCTGGCGGAAGCGGGGCGCTGCCACCGCTGCTCAGTCCTTCCGTTTCCGAATAGCTCAACCCGGAACCGGGAATGCCGATCGTTGCCCACGTCCCGCGTGGTCCGATCGTGAACCACGCGCCGCGCCGGCCGATGGACGTGCTCGCACCGATTTTGCTCAAGTTGATCCTGATGCCGGGCAGCACTTTGAAACTGCGGCGGAAGCGGAAAAAGCCCATGTGCAAATCCTAGCACGGACCCGGCGCGATCAACCGCGAGTGCTCGCGGCCGGCACCATGCTGCAGGATGGCGAAGGCGTCGGTTGACTCGGCATTGCACAATGGTGTCCAGAATGAATTTCCCACTTTCCGGTAAAGACTGGGCTGATAACGATCGAATAATCCCACTGAGCAAAATTAGTGCGGATAAGGGCGTTATGTTAAATTGGTGTTTACCGCTTTTATATAAGTGTACGCATAAACACTGTCCTTTTAAGAAAACATGGTTGGAATTGTGGTCTCCCGCGCGCGCGGCCAACATGAACCCGGATGAATTCAAGGCAGCACTCAAGGTCCTGGGCTGGAATCAGTCTGAATTCGGCCGCAAGGCCGGGCTCACGCCGGCCACGGTGTCACGGTACGCGACTGGAGAAAATGAAATTCCGGCATGGGTCGAAAAGTATCTCGGGCTCACTGCGGAGTTGAAGCGACTGTATGCCGAATACGTCGCACCGGAGCCCCGCACCAGCAAACCGAATGATCCGTAACCGGCGGCACCGAACAAGGAGGGCGAACGCCGACCGATTTTGCATTGTGGGGCTCGAATCCGACGGCATATTCCGGACCAGCGTGACTTGCACCGGCCAGTGATTGTAGCGATGATGAACCATTAGTGGGAACGACGTAATGGGCATCTTTGACAAGCTCAAGAGATTGATTTTCGCAGCAAGGGCTGAGCCTTTGGAGCCAGACCCCATGCGGGCAGTACCGCCCGCAGGCGAGTCCCTGTTTCAGGAGGTCGCTATCATCGGGCCGGTGCCGCAGGACCAGCCGCAACAGTTCCTGCAAACGGCGTCACGACCGACACCGCAGACGTGGCCGAACGGTGACGCGCGAACGCTGCTGAAGGAAGCCACCGCGCTCAAGCGCGCAAAGCGCTACGACGAGGCGGTCGCGATGCTGCGTCGGGCCTACCAGACGCCTACCGAATACCCGATGATGATCGAGGAGCGATTGCGGCTGCCGATGTATCTGCAGCTTGCAGGCAAAAACGATGAGGGATGGGACGAGCTAAACCGCCTAAATGTTCGGTACGTTGACCAATTCTCACAACCAATAATAGCCAACCAGATGAGGGTTTTTCTTCGAAAAGAGAATAACGAAACTGGATCGAATCCTGTGAGAATCATTTTGCGAGGTGACGATGACAAGCCGCGGGAGGTGGTTTCGGAGCCTAGAAGTGTAACCATGGGAGAGTTACAAAATTCGACGATACCGAGCTGGATGGCTGACGTGTGTAGTGGGTTAAGATTTAGCGCAACCATGCAACTCCGCACACCCCTGCGGGTTTTGTTGCGGCATGGTGAAATTCATAGGGACATGAC
Source organism: Betaproteobacteria bacterium (assembly GCA_003153335.1). GTDB lineage: Bacteria > Pseudomonadota > Gammaproteobacteria > Burkholderiales > Casimicrobiaceae > PALSA-1005. Next base: position 3,004 of record PLYG01000378.1, read on the forward strand.
TAAGCAACCGCCAAATATCGCTTCGGAGATGTGGGAGGGTATGTGGGTTCCTGATCTCAAGCCGTGCCCCGGAATGCCCCCGTTTCCGATAGGCAAGTGTGCATCGGATGTTGGCCCAATAACGCCGGAGGATTACTTGCCGTTTCTCATTGCTGTGCGCAGAATTGTTGAAGCCCATGACACTATCGGGCATCGAATCGAAAAACTACGAGAGATGCCAATAGTGACTGACTGGCAAGAATTTGTGAGTAAACATCGCGGGATAGATGGGATTATCCAAATGTTCTTTCCAAAATTTATGATTCTCGCTACTGGTTTAGATACGCCGAACCGCATTGCAGCCGCATCCGATGAGACGCTATTGGCTATCAAGGGTATTGGGCCAGCAAAGCTGAAAGCAATACGTGAGCGCTGCGCTTCCATAACGGGGAATCGCGACGCGGATAGAGTTGAGAATGTGATTACGTAATGCTGCGACCGCGTAGGAATGCGCAGGAGCAATTATTTCGACCGAGATAGGTCAACGTGTCCGGATTCATTGCGCGGCGCTGACCCTTCGCTACTACGGGCGCGGCGCGCGCTGGTAGCTATAGGCAATGGAGATATCCGATGATGCTAGCGACGACAGCACAGATGCCGGGTCCGTGCCATTCTCCGATTCGGAATGAATACCCAGCCGCTTACCTGTTTCGCAATCTTCGACAGTCGTATTGATGGTGACTCGGACTTCATCGGTTTTCGTGGCGGTCGGCCGAAAGATCCAATACGACAACTTTGTGACGTCGCTCATCGCCACGCCGGTGATGTCTTGGGTGACCTTCATGGTTCTCGGGCCACACGCCGGCACCACGCGCAAATCGCCCTGTTTGGCGACCTCTGTTTGGCTGAATTCGGTCTGTCGCGTGCTCATGACGCGAATGAATTCTTTTTCGATCGATTGCGGCACCAGCAACACGTTTTCGCTCATGGTGACCAGCACGATGTTGTCGTACAGCTTCGGGCCAGGTGGGCCCCGGAATGTCGCGCAAGCAGACAGCAGCAACAGACCCGCCATGATGGAGAGCGTTTTCATGATTCCTCCTCGTAATGCGGCGATGATCCGCTTGTATCAGCGCGGTAGCAAGCTCATCGCGTCGCGCTGGGCGCTCGGCTCCGGCCTCGTAGGAATACGCAGGAGCGATTCTGCAGGGGGTCGGGCTACCTTGGCATACCCTGGAATGCGAGCGTGCGCTGGCGGCGGCTTCCTCGTTGCGGGCTTCTTCGCCGATCTTGGGTTATTCACGATGTCCGAAACCCACCGATTAGCGCGCCAATCCCGATGCGGAAACAACTGACTGGAGAGCCCGTCGCGGGAAAACCGCACACCGGGTTCGGAGGGAGGGGACGGCGGTCGTCGTTCCCTACCCCTATCCGACGACCCACTCCAGCCAGTCGCTTTGCTCCATTGCGGACATTGTTGTGGGAGGCAGCTGCGGAGAGCAACCACCCGGCCTGGGACCACCCTCCCGCCGGCACCAGCGGTTGAATTCGATCAGCGCATCACCTAATGAGTCTCGCCCTGGGTACGCTTGGGTGAGCCACTGCAGCGAACGCATGATCTTGGGTTCGGACGTGGCCCAGTCCGGCTGTTGCGCGTAGGCGAACGGCAACATGCAGAGGTTCTTGGGGACTAGACGGCGAAAACTGATATTGACTACGCCTAAGCGACCCAGGATACTCGGGCATGGGCCATTGAATTGCCTATCCGTCGAGAGAGATGTGATGACGGCTGCAAATGATCCGATCGCCGTTCCCAACGGTTTGGGTGACGGCGGTACGTCGATGGAGGTTCGGCTCGCGTGGAACGACTCGCGAACGTTCAGGGCCGTACCAGGGCCGACAAGGTGTGGAGGCTGTACATGCAGACCGACGAGCAAATCAGAAGGCGAGCCACGAACAAGATCATCATCGCGGTCGTCTGGGCATTCGCGTGTATGCACTTTGTCTCACGCGTATCGGCGCAGACGTTCTATCGAGTTGATACCTACACCCAGCCGTACCAGACAGATAGTGGGTATTACCCCGGCTCGATACAGATAGCGTATACAGGCACGATACAGTTTCAATGTGGATATACCAGCCCACCAATTCCAGTATTCGAGTGCTGGAACGCTTACCCGAGCGGCTCAAACCTTACTCTGACCGTTAGCACCCGGCCCGGTTACGACACCGACCGCTTCCATTCGACGGGATGCGACTCCGTGCAATCGTATTGCAAATGGAAGTTCGACCAATGGTCTGGTGATTGCTCAGGCACATCTGCGACCTGTGTGTTGACAATCAATGGGCCGAAGAAAGTGTTCGCGGAGTTCAAGATTCTCCCCGTCGATCCGGGGCCGCCGACGGCGGTGGCACTGACGGCGCTTAACGCAGGCACGTCAATTTCATTCCAGCCGGCGCGGCTCGGTACTGGAACTTTCATCAAGTATTTCGCCGTCTGTGACGGTCCAGATGGAAAAACGGTTGCCATGGGCATGGGTGACAAGTCGCCGATCGTCATAAACGGCCTACTGAATGGTGTTCGCTACTCGTGCGGTGTCGCAACGAACACATCGGTAGGCGAAAGCGACGTGATGAAGTCCGTATTTACGGTCGTTCCGTCGAGCACATCACCGAATCCCCCGGTACCCGTCACGGAGTTTTACAACAGCTCGTCCGATACGTATTTCATGACGGCCGGCACGACCGAAGCAGTGAGTGTGTTTCGTGGATCCGCCGGTTCGGAGTGGCGGCTGACCGGCGCGACCTTCAACGTTGGTGGGAACGCAACAACCCCGGTCTGCAGGTTTTACGGCAGCGTGTCGCCGGGGCCAAACTCGCACTTTTATACCGCGGACGCGGGGGAGTGCGCGTATCTAAAGCAGCTGCAAACGATGATTCCTGCTACGGAGCCTCGATGGAACTTCGAGGGCTTGGACTTCTATACGACAGTACCCACGAATGGCTCGTGTCCAGGCAGCATGATCCCAATCTATCGCGCTTACAACCGTGGCGATGTGCGCGGTCTACCCTCGAATCACAGATTTGGAACCTCCGCGGCCGCACTCGAGGTGATAGCGCGCGGCTGGAGGGACGAAGGAATCGTTATGTGCGCACCGACGGGTAACTGACCCGCGCTGCAGCGCAAAATCCGTGTTCGATCGAGGCAACCGAAAGGCGGTCGGAGCTACTGTCACGGGAATGGCATTGCGTGCCACGCGTCCGCCGTGGGCAATACCCACGCAATCAAGGCGTCATAACCGTTCCTCGAAGTGGAGGTCGACGCACTCGGCTCCCGGCAAGTCTCCTGCCCGCAACAATAGAGGGGGGGAGTCAGACGCTTTCGGCGCTTCCGGGTCATAAAAGGCCGCACCCGGCGGATTGACCGTCCGCCGACGCTTAGCGACTCCTTCCCATCCCCACGACGCCAGCGTTGGCTATTAGCGCGAAGGCGCTACAGTATTCAACGAGAATCGAGTCTGCGGGGGGTCGCCGGCCGGGTAATCCGGGGCTTTATCAAAAACGAAGGAATCCCTCATGAACACCAATACCGACAGTGGCATCCCGTCTACCGCAACTCCCGTGGCGTCCGTGACGCAACAACAGGCGCCAGCCGAATTGGCGGCGCTGGTGGCGCAGTGGGAAGGGGGAGTGACGCGCACTGCGAGTTACCAGAAGGATCAGGGCGAAACGCTCGTGCACGTCGCGCTCACCGCGCGGGGCACCTACTGGGTCCTGCGCTATTTTCAGATCGGCGGGAAGTGGATGGTCAGTGCCGATGCGTCGGACACCGATCTCAAGGGCGTGCTCAAGGCGCTCGAAATCACCTTTTGTTGACCGGTGGCGTGGTGGTTCGGCACTGGTTTTCTATCCGCAGTAGCAGGTTGGATCAGCTTCGGGACGTGCGATGAAAGTTGCAGCCGGCATCAGTCGTGGGGGCAAGGACGCGGCGATCCGCCGGTTCGTAGCCACCTACAGTCCGTATTCCTATTACGCCATCCTGCCGGAGGCCGACCGGTTGGCCTTGCGCGAAGCGCTGCGCGCCGATCTGGCGGAGGGTACGTTTACCGCCCCGCCGCTGCTGCAGAAGGCGCGTGACGGTTACGTGGTGATCCCGATTGTGCGGCCCACAGCCGCTGCGCTGACGCAAATGCTGCAAGAGGGGAGCAGGTTTTGATTGCGGCCTTCCCCGAGTTGCGCAAGCTGATCCAGACGCCAGCCCCGGCGGACGACTTAGGGCCCTGACAGCCGACGGTGGCGGTACGCCACCAGCGCGGCAGACTTGGCCTAGCAGCGAGCGACGGTTTAAGTCATCTGCAATCCGTTAGTATTTGGCCACAAAGCGCAGCCGCATTGTCTGCGCCGGTATCGGTTATTCCCAAACATGGGTATAATATGGAGATGAACCTCGCAATCGAACAAGAGACGACGCAAATGCGGCTTTCCGGCGTGGTGGAGATTGTTACGTTCCGCAACGAGGAAACCGGATTTGCGGTCCTGAAGGTCCGGGTCAAGGGCGAGCGCGATCTCGTGCCGGTGCTCGGACACGTCGCAACGGTCAGCCCCGGCGAATACCTGAGCGCTGAGGGGGAGTGGGTGATGGACCGGACCCACGGCCGGCAATTCAAGGCTGATGCGCTGACCACGGACTCGCCCAACACCATCGAAGGCATCAAGCGCTACCTTGGCTCCGGGCTGGTCAAAGGGATCGGCGAAGCCTATGCCGGACGCCTTGTGGACGCCTTCGGCCTCGAAGTCTTTGCCGTGATCGAAGATGCCCCGAAGCGGCTGTTGGAGGTCAATGGGATCGGCAAGAAACGCGCCGACAAGATCACCGCGAGCTGGGAAGATCAGCGCTACGTGCGCGAGATCATGGTCTACCTGCACGCGAACGGCGTCTCCACGTCGAAGGCGGTGCGCATCTACAAGAAGTACGGCAAGGATGCCATCGCGAAGGTGCAGCACGATCCCTACTGCTTGGCACGGGATATTCGCGGCATCGGGTTTCTCAACGCCGACCTGATCGCGCAACGCATGGGCGTGCCGCTGGATTCGGCCGTCCGCGCCCGCGCGGGGGTTTCCCACGTACTGGGCGAAGCCTCGGCCGCCGGGCACTGCGGTCTGCCCTATACGAAGCTGGTGGAGATGGCGGTCGAACTGCTCGGTATCCCGCAGCCGACGATTGTGAGCGCGCTCGACCATGAGATCGAGTTGGGTGGCCGGCTGCAGGGCACGGGGGTCCGCGACGATCCGCTCGGCTCCGGGCTGGTGGAGACGACCGTGATGGGGCAACGGTGCGTGTTCCTGCCTTCGCTCTACCAAGCAGAGCGGTCCATCGCCCACCACATTCGACGGTTGCAGGATGCGCCGGTACCGTGGGCGGGTTTCGATGTCGAGGTAGCGATTCCGTGGGTGGAAAAGAAGCTGACCATCGCGTTGGCAGCCAGCCAGAAAGACGCCATTCGCCTCGCCGTGAACTCGAAGGTGATGGTGATCACCGGCGGGCCCGGCGTGGGGAAAGCGCAACCCGTCGATCAGCCGGTATTAACGCCTGACGGGTTTAGGGCAATTGGGAGTTTGCGGGTGGGCGACGCAGTCGTTTGCCCTGACGGTCAGGTTGCGCCTGTAACGGGGGTCTTTCCTCAGGGAGTAGTGCCTACGTTCAAAGTCACTTTCGAAGATGGCCGAAGCACAGTTTGTACAGGCGAACATCTTTGGAAGGTATGGATGCGAACCAGCGTTTGGTCGCCTGAAAAAAAGAAGAAAATTCGTGCCAGAGATTGGCGAGTGCTTACACTAAACGAAATCATGGCGAGGATGAACGCAGGCGCGGTAGATCACGGAAGACTGGCAGTGCCGCTAATTTCGCCACGGGAGAGCAGAGATATTGCGCTTCCAATCAACCCATACCTTCTAGGGGTTCTCCTTGGGGACGGATCGATGCATCAGGCGCGGTTCACCACTGCGGATGTAGAGATCGCGAGCGCGGTTAAGGAGCTCGTGGCAGAGCACGATTGCGTCATGACGAAGGTGAGTACTAAGGAAGGGGTATGTCCGCAGTATCAGATCGGTAGAATACGTGGCGGGAAAGCCGGAAACCCCATTCGAACGAGTATTAGGGCAATGGGATTGGAAGTATCTTCGTACGACAAATTCATTCCAGACGACTATTTCAGGTCATCGCCAAAGCAACGAAAAATGCTCTTGCGGGGATTACTTGACACCGGTGGGACTGTTCAGACGAATCGTGCGGTTGTGTTTTCCTCGACAAGCGAGAAACTGGCGATTGGCGTTCAGCAATTGGTGTGGTCCCTTGGTGGAATCGCGTCAATTCGTTCGCGTGTGACTTCTTACTCGTACAAGGATGAGAAACGACAGGGGAGACGCAGCTACAATGTGGTCATTCGACATCCGGTAGTCGCAGAGTTTGTGTCGTTGTGTAGGAAGAAGGATCGCTTACCGGGGCGGAGGGAGATTGATCATCGGCTTCGAATTGACAGAATCGTTGCGGTCGAGGCTACTGAGTGTGTGTGTATTTCAGTAGGTCATCCAGACCAGCTTTATATAACCGACGATTACGTCGTAACGCACAATACAACGCTGCTCAAGTCCATCCTCACCGTACTGCAGGCCAAGGGCGTGCGCATGCTGTTGTGCGCGCCGACCGGCAAGGCGGCCAAGCGCATGGCGGAATCGACCGGCCGTGAGGCGATGACGATCCACCGCATGCTGGGCATCAATCCCGGCGGCGGCTTCAAGCACAACTGCCAGAACCCGCTCGACTGCGATCTGCTGATCGCCGACGAAACGTCGATGATCGATGTGCCATTGGGCAGTCGGTTGCTCGACGCCCTCGGGACCGGGACGGCACTGATCATTGTCGGCGACGTGGATCAGTTGCCCAGCGTCGGCCCCGGCCAATTCCTGACCGACATCATCGATTCAGGAGCGGTCCCCGTGGTCAGGTTGACCGAGATTTTCCGGCAAGCTGCGACCTCTCGCATCATTCAAGCCGCGCACGCCATCAATCAGGGCCGCATGCCGGAACTGCCGGCTAAGGGCGAGCGTTCGGACTTCCACTTCATTGAGGTGGAGGAGCCGGAGGACATCGCCAAGATGGTGGTAAAGCTGGTCCAGACATGGGTGCCGAAGAACTTCGGCTTCGATGCGCTGCGCGATGTGCAGGTGCTCTCGCCGATGAAGAGTGGCTGCACCGGTTCACGCGCCTTGAACGTCGCTCTGCAGGCGGCGTTGAATCCGCCGACGGCGGAGGCGGTGAGCCGGTTCGGTTTCTCCTACGGCGTGGGCGACAAGGTCATGCAGATAGAGAACGACTACGACAAGGATGCGATGAACGGCGATTGTGGGTTCATCACCAAGATCGACAAGGTCGAAGAAGAGGTGACTGTCGATTTCGATGGCCGGAAGGTCGCTTACTCATTCGGCGAACTGGACGAGCTGGTCCTGAGCTATGGCTTCAGCATACACAAGAGCCAAGGTAGCGAGTTCCCCTGTGTGATCATGCCGGTTTCGACGCAGCACTACACGATGTTGCAGCGCAATCTGATCTACACCGGAGTCACGCGCGGCAAGTCGCTGGTGATCTGCGTGGGCACGCAGAAGGCGCTGGGGATCGCGGTTCGTAATCGGCAAACGCGCCGCCGGGTAACCAAGCTCGACGAGTGGCTGCGCGACGGCAGTTCGGGCAGTTCTGGAACAGCCGGCGGGCGTGGTGCTGCTCCACGCTCAATCGCATCGGTAGCTACCGCACCGGTAGTTGCTACCTCACCGGCCGCGACGCCAGCACCCGTAGCTGCACCAGTGGCTGTCGGGGCGGTGGTTGAAGCAGCAGCCCCGGTACCGGTCAGGGTCCAGGCGCAGAGCCGTGCCGCTGCCGATCCGTGGGCGCTCTGATGGCCATGCCGCGCAACGACCGCAAGCAATGGATGGAGGCTAGGTCAGCAAGAACCTGAATACGAAAAAAGTTTGGCGCCTCGAAAAAGTCATCGCGACAGGCGTAACATTATTGGAAATGCCGCCTGCAACGGGCGGCTGCAGTACGGCAAGAGACTTGGCAACGTTCACCCGACGAGACTGGGATGGAGAACCGACATGAGTGCAAGAGACCGTTCTTGGGATCGGCTGCCTAGCGAACGCAGTCAACTACCCCCCACCAAATTGCGTCGCAACTTGGTGGGGGCTTGCAGAACAGCGCAGGTCCGGTTGACCAGACCACGAAAGGAGTCGAGTAGACGCCAATCAGCGTTGTGACGAAGTTTCAGACCCACCCCGGAATGCTTCCTCAGTTCCGGGCTCTGGAAGGTGCCGGTGCAGACACGCCTTCGGGTGCGCACGAAACGACCGGCAACCACGCGCTGCGTCACAACAGGGTCGAGGGGAGATGCACCGCAAGGTGCGCGTTACAAGGCCCGTAAGGGCAGTCATACCGGCCGGGCGGTTCCCGGTAGCAGGTAAGGAGTCAATGTGGCGGTATTTGTCTTGGACCGGAGAGGTAAGCCGCTGATGCCGTGCACGGAGAAGCGGGTGCGGTTGCTGCTGGCGCGCGGCCGGGTGCGGGTCAAGCCGGTCAAGTTTGCTGAGCCGGGGTACGTCGTAGACGCCAATCCGATCTCGTCGCAGCGCCCGGCCGCAACCACCGCCGCAACGGCGGCGTAGGCGGCGCGGGCGTATTTCCGTGGCAACCAATCTCACCCTGCCCGTTGTCGAGTTCGAGCATGTCGCGTTGCCGGCCCACCTGGATGGGCGCGATGGGGACTTGCGTGGGACCGGCCTGCAGACGATAGGCGCCAACAACGATGTGGACGCGGTGCGCATCTGGTTATCGCGGTTGCGCTCACCGCACACCATCAAGGCGTACAAGAAAGAGGTCGAGCGCCTGCTGTTGTGGGTATTGGATGTGCGCGGCATACCCCTTTCGTCGCTGCGGGAGGAGGACTTCCGCGCCTATCAAAAATTTACCGTCAACCCGCAGCCTCGTGATCGCTGGTGCGGTACGCGCGGCCCGCGCCGGGGTGCAATCAATGAATGGAAGCCGTTTGTCACCGGCTTGAGTCCCAAGAGCCAAGCGCACGCCATGGGCGTGATCAGAGTGCTGATGACGTACCTGCACCAGACGGGCTACCTCGCCGTCAACGCGATGGCGGGCTACAAGATCGACCGTCCGGATAAAGCCGCCGAAGTTGAGCGATACCTGAGCCGCGACATGGTGCTGGGAATGTTCGACGCCATCGAAGCCATGCCCAAGGGGAGCGACGAGGCGGTCGCCGAATATGAGCGGGCCCGATTCCTCCTGCGCCTGCTCTATGTGTGTGCGCCGCGCGCCGCCGAGGTGGTCAAGGCCGGTATGGGCGACATCTACTACCGCGAGAAGCGCTGGTGGTGGCGCATTGTGGGCAAGGCTGGCGCCGAACGGCGGGTTCCCTTCACGCCCATGCTGATCAAGTCGCTCGGTCGTTATCGGCAGGCGCGCGGTCTGCAGGGCATGCCGCTTCAGAGCGAAAACGTCCCGCTGATCGCCTCGGTGCGCGGTGGCGGCTGGTTGACCGGCACCGACCCATTACGACAGGTCATTCTGGACATCGGCCGCCGGGTGGCGTTGGCGCTGCCCAACGATCCGCGCGGGCTGCAGGTGGCGCAAGCCTCGACCCACTGGATGCGCCACACCGGCGGTACGCACATGCTGCGCGCCGGCATGAGTTTGCCGCAGGTACAGGCGATTCTCGGGCACAAGGATATTTCGACCACCGGCCTGTATCAGCACAACGAGCAGGAAGCATTGCACGACGAACTGAGCGAGCGGTTTTCGGAGTTCATCCCCGCATAAAAAGTATCGCTATACCGAACAAAAGTCTTGTATTGCGAACGGTGAGGGGGTAAGATGGCGTAGCACTTAACCGAACTGCGCCAGTACGCGAAGCCCGAATCTCAAGCGGTTGCTGAGCAACCAGAAGAACCTCAAATGCACCAGCGCCGCCTCCCGCAGCAACTCCTCCTTTCCGTCCTGTTGTGCTCGTCAATGCTGTTTATCGTGACGCTTGCATGTGCGCAGAACGCCAGCGGCCTGCCCGATCCCCGTCTAACGCCGGGGCGCGTGAATTCGGAGATGACCGAGGAACTCCTCCACGCCTCGTGCCACACCAAAGGTTGGACTCGGCTCTACCGGCCCCCGGTCAGCTTTACCAATTCCCTCAAGCGGCTGCAGATGCGCAAGTACGGCTACGAAAATCGCGACCCGCGTGACTACGAGGAAGATCATCTGGTTCCGCTGTGTCTGGGTGGCGCGTCGGAAGACCCCGGGAATTTATGGCCCGAGCCGCGTACCGGCGAGTGGAACGCGGCGGTCAAGGACAAGCTCGAAGCGAAGATATGCTCGCTGGTCTGCGCTGGCCGCGTGCCGTTGCACGAAGCGCAGCATGACGTGGCGACCAACTGGATCGAAGCCTACAAGAAGTATGTGGAAGCGCCGACTTTCCGCGCCCACCGCTACAAGAAAAGCTACGACGCCCAATAAATCGAAACAGCGTCGGCCCGGCGGCGCTTGCAGGTGACAGGTCGTGGGGAAACCCACTTCCTGACCGGGAAGAATTCAATCAGGCGCATCAGTTGATTGCTGCCGCCTCGTTCGTCCCCAACGGAGGGTGCATTGTTTCGCCACTTTGCGATGTCGATGCTGGTGCTCCTGCTTCACCGCCTGCAGCCAGCAAGAGATGCTGCAGAAATTCGCGCCGCTGGAGGACCAGGCGCTCGCGTGCAGCTACATCGATCTGTTACGGCAGGGACGGCTCGATGATGTTTGTATACTGAACATATGATCGATGGCTTCCGCTTCCGTTGCTACCCCACAAGACCCTGACCTATACGCAGTACAAGGCACGACGGGCGGGTAAGCTCGCCATCACCGTGCTTGCACAATATTCGTCGCAGGAGTGTGCCGCATGCGGCTGCACCCACCCGGATAACCGGCCTGAACAGGCCGCGTTCATCTACCAAGACTGCGGCCATGTTGCGCATGCCGATCACAACGCCGCACGGATCATCGCCCGGCGCGGGGTGGCCCTGATCCGCAGCGGGACGTGGCAGGCGAAACCAAAGAAGCGCGTGCTGCAGATGCGCGCCAAGCAACAGCAAGCGGTAGGGCCGAAACGGTCCGAACCGGTGGGCCAACACCCGCCAACGTCTGTGGAGACCAGGGTAAGACGTGGCGGCGGTAACGCCGCTGCGCGCAGGTCGGCGAAGCAGAAAACTCTGGTGGCAACTCCAGAAACCCCCACCTCAACGCATCCGCGTTAGGTGGCGGGAGTGTTCATCATTCAGCTCTTCAGTGCTGCCGCGTTCGCGCCGCTCTTTGCCGCGTGGACTTTGACGATAGCGGCGCCACTGGGCGCGCTCCAGTTCCTGGAGCGTCGCGAGAACCTGCGGGCGCCAGCCGGGGAGGGCGGTGTGATGGAGCCGGTGCTGCCGCGACCCAAATCCTGATTTCGCCGGTGGCCTAGCGTTTGAGTCAGGCAATTGTCTGTATCATCAAACCGAACATCCGGACCAGCCTTGCCGCGCGCTCGACTTCGAGAACGTGGCCCATAGAGACAAAGAAATGGCAGCTACCCTATTTGGCGAAAAATTGCGCGAACTACGCAAGGAGCGACGGTGGTCGCTTGATGATCTGGCCGCGCGCATCGGCTCTTCGAAGTCCCATCTCTCCAGCATCGAGACCGGGCGCACGCGCGACCCATCGGTGAGTGTGATGCAAAAGCTCGCGGCTACCTTCGAGGTCAGTCTCGACTTCTTGTTCGACACAGAGGCCACGACGCCTGACGGCCCGGATGATCGTGCCTTCATTACCCGGTACCGCCAACTCGATCCGACCGTGCGCGCCAAAGTGCGCGCCACGGCGCGATTGTTCAAAGGAGCTTCATCGTGAGTGCACAAGTAGCGCAAGCAGCGCCGGGCGTGACCACCATCTGGGCCATTGCCGCGCAATACAAGCTCTGGTTTGACGGCAGTGCCAGCGAAGGCGGCAACGGTCATTTGGCCTGCGGATTCGTGGTCGAGGCGCCGGACGGCGCCAAGCATCGCGCGCCATTCACCTTCGGCACTGGGACCAACAATGTTGCTGAATATGCCGCACTGCTCGCGGGCCTGCGCTACCTGCTGGAGACCATCACGATCAAGCCCGCATGGTTGAAAGTCTACGGCGACAGCATGCGGGTCATCAATCAGGTTTGGGGCGGCTGGAAGGTCAAGGCGCCGCACCTGCGACCCCTGCAGGCCGAGGCCCGGTCGCTGCTCGGCAAACTCGCTGCCGCCGGCGTCCATTGCACCGGCGAATGGATCAGGCGTGACATGAACACGGAAGCCGACGGGTTGTGTCGGGAGGCGATGAAGTGCGCGACATCGGCGGTGCCCTATGCCGCGAACGAGGCTGCGGTATGACCAAGACATCAGCGAAGGATTGCAATTCATGAGTAGCGGGAATCAGAGGCAACGGCGGGGGAACGGTGCTGGGGTGGTCGATTGGCGCCAGCAGGGGCAACGCAAGACTGCCGGCCCGGAGCGCGAATATCTCCACGCGTTCGACGCTGATGCCCGAGCCTCTGGCCGCACCCGCGCGGCGGGTGGCTATGACGGATCGCGGGCTCGGGCCCACGATCACGACCAGTTCCGGCCGGAACCGCCGGAGCCTTCCAAGACGGGGGCGCCGGAAGCGGTTGTTGTCGCGCGCCGGCGGTCGTTGCCGGTTGGGCGGAAGGTCACCATTGGGGCGGCTGCGCTGTTGCTCGTCTATCTGGCCACCTTCACTGTCGAGGCCGGCTATCGCGGCGTGGTGACCACGCTCGGCAAGGCTCAGCCCGAAGTGCTGGCCGAAGGTCTGCATTTTGTCGTCCCGCTGTTGCAGCGGGTGCATAAGGGCAGCGTCCAGATTGCCGAATCCGAAGCTGTGGTGTCCGCGCTCTCGAAGGAGGGCGATGTCATCGCCGTCAAGATCGCGATCAATTTTCACAACGATCCGGTGCAGCTCGCCAACCTTTTCCGGGATATTGGCTTCGATGCGGTCGAGGCAAAGATCGTTCGTCCCACGGTGCAGAACGCACCCGAAGCGGTGTTCGGACAGCGCGCTACCGGCGAACTGATCGCCAAGCGGCGCGAGGTCGGCGAAGAGATGAAAGCGGTGATCGCTGAACGGTTGTTGCGCCGGGGGATCAAGCTCGACGAGTTCACGGCGACGTACGACTTGCCGGCGGCGACGCTCANNAGGCCGTGGAGGTAAGGGCGGGCGAGGCGCAGGCTGGCAGGTTGGCGACGGCGTTGGCTGAAGCAAAGAACGAGGCGGTGGCCGAGGCCGCGAAGGCCACTGTGGCAGCGCGGCCGAAACCGGCGGGGCCGAAGCGTGCGGCAAAACCCGGCGCGGTGCCCGCGCCGGTAGAAGGCTAGGTCGATGAGCGCTGTCGGCACCGATAGCATCGCCAACAGCATCGGGACTGGTCCCGGCGTGGTCGTCTGGTGGTACCGGGAGCCCACTGGTGTCGGCGCCAATCCGAGCGGGAACCCGTTTGCCGAATGGGCAGGGAGCGTCAACGGTGTGCTGTATCGGCGCTGCTTCGATGTCGTCCAGCCGCCGGCGTGTCGCTTCCCGATGGCGGCGTTTGCGCAACGCGTCCCCAAGAATCGGGTCTTGATCCTCCACGATCCGGAAGTGTTTGCCGATCTCGTCGAGGTGCTGCCCGAGTTGGCCAAGACCTGCCTTGGTCACGAAGCGCGACTGGTGTTGGTCAGTGAATCGGCCGAGTACCTCCGGCGCTGTGCCGCCGCGCTGGAGCCCCTTTCTGAAGCGCTGCCGATTCAGCGCGCCGGCGCTTGGTAACAACCGAAGGATAGCCTTGGAACTCAAATTCTGGGATGTGGTGATGACGGTGCTGCTCTGGGCACTCGTTTGGCGCATCCTCAGCGAGGGGCGCACTTCGGCCCGCCAGCCACGGTTGGCCCGGTCTGCGGCGGGGTGCGTGATGGCGGGATTGGGGCTGCAAATTCTCGTCCTGCTGAAGCCGGATTTGGCCTTGGTGCTACCGTTGGGAGTTGGCCTCGTATTCCTCGGGATTGGGGTGTTCGCCCTGCGCGAAATTTCCTTCTGGTGGTATCTGCATCGCAATACCTTGGCCATGATGCGGAATCGCCGCAACAAGAACGAGGGCCCGTGGAAGAAATGAGCGCGCCACCAGCCGGGGACGCGGTGATGGTCGCTGCGCTGCCCGGCGGTATGTTGTTCGCTCACGGACTGTCGTGCCCGGAGTGCCAGTTCCGCTATTGCGCCCTCT
>PLYG01000111.1 GCA_003153335.1 Betaproteobacteria bacterium
CCGCTGCCGACATTCAGTTACGCCAACGCCCGCATTCCCGGCGCCGTCACGGCGGTTTCCGGCGAAGTCTTCACGGGTAGGCGCCCGATCGGCGGCAACCACTACGCGGTGCCTGCGGCAGCGCTGGCGGGCGCCACGATTACCACGACACCGCTGGCCGTACGGCCCATGACCAAGCCACTCGCAGTTGACAACCTGCCGCGGGGAATCCCGGCGCCCGCGGGCAACCTGGCGGGCAGGGGCAGCAACATTCGACCGGATTTCAGAGCACCAGGTGCAGCGGAGGGGAGACCGTTTCCCGGTCAGCCCGGTGGTGTCGCCGGCACGATCAGCGAACCTGCTCCCGGCGGCGGCAGGCCCAAGGTCGGTTCGCCCCCACCGGTTGGCCGCCCGTCAATCAGCGAGCCCACGCCCGGCATGNNCCGACAACACGGGAACCTGGTGCGATCGTGAACGATCCCCGACAAAGCAGTGGCCAAAGCTTCACGCCGTCCGTCCGACCCTCGCCAGGCGCTCGTCAGCCGATCAGCGAACCCGCACCCACCGTGGGTCGGCCGACCGTGCGGGAACCGGCACCGTACAACCCGGGACTGAGCCCCGCCCCACAAAGCCTGACGCCTGCCCCAAGACCGGCCCCACCCGTTGTCCGCGAACCCGCTTCGATGGCGGCACCATACAACCCTGGGCTGAACCCGGGACAGAGCTTTACGCCTCCGCCGAGACCCGCTGCACCGGTGGTCCGGGAACCAGCCCCGATTATGGTGCCGGCACCAACTGTGGCTCCGGCGCCCGTTCCCGGCAGACCGGCTCCCGGCAATCCGGCAGCCGGTGGAAGACCAACGGAGCCACAGATCCAGATGACGCCGGCACCCGCACCGGGTCCGCGGTCCGTGGCCCCGACAATCGGCAGACTCAACGATGGTGGATCGAGTGCGCGGATGCGCGCGCAGCGACCCGCGCCGCCCCTGGAAAACGGCGCGATTGTTACCACGCGGCAATATCAGGCGATGTTGCACTTGCGGCAGGAAGTCCCGCGCGAAGTGCGCGAATACCGCCGCGAGCAGCATCGTCAGCCGCCGCAGACCGCCGCGCTGTAACAGGCCCGCCGCGATACTCCTGCCGCAGCGCCGCAGAACCAGCGCTGGAGCGAGTCCCCGCAACACGCGAAGGCGCAGGCAGAAGGAATAGCACGCTAGCTGTTTGCTGCAAGTTGCCGGTCAGCGCCTCGCAGCGACTGGATATAGCGCGATCCGCTCGATTGCAAACTCGGCCCGCGCCCTGGAAGAAAAGATCAGCCGCAGTTGCTCGAGCTGCCGCGAGGAATGCGGCAGCGAAATCAGATAGCCGGCACGTACATGTTGGAGCTTATCCACGCGCGATGCGCCGGTGAGTTTGCGCCACTCGTTCTGGCCGCGGTCACGCGCCTGAACCTCGATGCGCAGATCTGGAGCCGGTTCCCGGATGCCGATTATCATCGCGTCGAGTTGATCGGTCCTGAAATCCAACGCCGAGGGCGAGTCGAGGCGGGTCTTTCCGGTTCGTAGCGTGACCTCAAGTGCGCCTTCCAGGGGTGTTGCGCTGGCTGGCCGCGATGCTGTCCAACCATCATCGTCGACGACAATGCCCAGTCCGAAAGCCCATAGCCGCGCCTGCCGCGGCAGATTCGCGCGGTTGACCATGAAGTTGCGCACTGCGGTTTCGAGCGGCGCCGCGCGATAGGACGTGTAGGCCGTAAAACCGGGCTGGCCTGCGAACGAGCCGGGCGATCCATTCCATGCCATTGGCGAGACAAGGCGCGCGCCGAAATTGACAATGTCGCGCAGACCCCGGTAGGCGCGCCCGATGTCGGGTAGCACCTTCGGCGTCTTCAAGTCGGCCGTGTTGTATTCGACCACTGCCCAGTCAGGATCGAAGTCGCGGAACACGCGGAACAGCGAATCGCGTCCTTCCATCCGGATATTGTTGATCGCGCTCTCGCCATAAAGAATTGCCCCGAGGTGTCCCTGCGCAGGCACCGCGCCCTGCACCGACATGCCGCCGGTATCGTAAGATTTTGGTGGACTATCGATGCGCAACGGGAAGGGTTCAAACTTGATCACTGCGTCGGGTGCACCGAATCCTTGCGACGAGAATATCCCGTCCCGGTCGATTCCGGTTTCGGCCACCCATTGCGAAAGTTCATCGTAGTGCAAATCGACCAGGTGACGCCGGAACTGCTCCCATATCGCCGCCCACGGCGTCTTCAACAAATTTCTATCGATGCGGAATGCGCGAGGCGGATCGACCTCGTCCCAAGTGCGGTATCTGGCGCGGGCAAGCCGGTTGACTTCGGCGAGCGTGTAGGTCTTGGCGCGCCGATGGGAGGACAAGTCCGGCGCGCCGTCGGCCGATTTGCCGGCATACGGCCCAGTGCCGCGCAGCCACTCCCGGAATTGCCGCAATGTGCCGGGATTGTAGTCATACCACTGCGCGCCTTCGAAAAACGGATTCATGTAAACATCGGCGTCGAGCGAAACACCGATGAACAAGTTCGGATGCGCTTCGGCAAACGCGTGTATGGCGGTGGCGGCCTGTTGCAGATTGCGTTTCTTGTAATGCCGAACCTGTTCGGCATGGACATTGAAGGTCAACGCGCGCGCCAGCTCGGGGGCGTCCTGCGAACCCGGCAAATTGCGCAGGTAATCGTCGGGCATCACCTCGTTCTGTTCATTCCACTGACAGTTGGCGACATCCTCCTCGAGATGGTCATTGATGTCCCACTCGGGCACGTCGCATGCCGCGTCCGCCCAAATGCCGCCATTCAATGTAAACAACACCGGTACCTGATGCTCGACGCTCCAGCGCAGCACGCCATTGAGCGAATCCCCCGCGATCTTTCTCTCCCCGCACGCGCGCGAGGTGTCGAAATCGGGATCGAAGACCCAGTCGTGATCACGTCCCCTGGTTGTGCGCAGGTACAGTATCGGCACGCGCATACCCACTTTTACTGTGTCGCTCAGATAGGGCGCGTACTCAGTGTCGATCTCGTCGCCGCCCTTCAGCGCGAGATTACTGGTGCCGAAAACATAGTGAAAAATTTCATTCGGCCGATGCCCGCGCGCCGCGAGCAAGTCGGCCCAGATTTCTCGGAACACGTCGTTCAAGTACGTCCTCTTGCCCAGCACGGTTGCGGTCCCAGCATTGTCGGTTACTACGACCTCGATTTCGTGAGGACCCATCGATAGATGGCCCAAATCCACATCCAGATCGAAGCCCGCCGTGTCGCTATCCGGATAGTTCGGGTGCGCGCTCTTGACATCCTCGCGTACGACGCCGAGGCGCGCCGGCAGCCGCTGCCGGCCGTCGACCACGAGTTCGACCCGGGCCACGCCGCTGGGGCTCAGCGCCCAGCCGCTAAAAACGCTGGAAGATGCCGTTACCACCGGAGCCGCGGGCTGATCCACGCGTCCGAGCCGGAAGTTCTCGTCAACAGAGGTCCGCTCGTCAACATAGGTCCGCCTGCCCAGCACCGTTGTGGCGCCGGCATTGTCGGTCGCGACGATCTCGATCCTGTGAGGCCCGAGTGGCAGATGGCTCAGGTCCGTGATGACTTCGAAGCCGGCCTTGTCGTTGTCCGGATAGTCGGGGTGCACACTCCTGACGTCTTCGCGCGCGATACCGAGGTGCGTCGGCAGCCACTGCCGACCGTCGAGCACGAGTTCGACCCGGGCCACGCCGCTGCGGCTCAGCGCCCAGCCGCTAAAAACGTTGGCAGAGGTTGTGAGCACGAGTGCAACGGGCTGATCCACGTTCCCGATCGTGTTCGGATGAGCGCTCTCGGGTATAGAATCGCTCGCTGCACCTGCCATGGCCGAACCGAGCGTGAGCACCAGTGCGGCGGCAACTTCCTGACGCAGCTTCTTTCTGAGTTTCTTGTAAATGCCCACCTGATGATCTCCAATGCGTTTGCCGGCCACTCGTCGTCTCCCCAGCAACGGGAACCGGTAGACCACGGCGAGACGTTGCATCAAATTAATTGCATTTGAAGGCCAAAAAAGTGGAGTGCGGGCGGCTATTGCTGGCAGGTGGACGGCGTTTGAATGAATTTCAAAAATCATTGAAAATTGCGTTTATCTGGAAGCCCAGTTTCTCCATGTGAAGTAAAAAGGGTGGGCGTAGTGTGCGTAGTGAAGGCGTCATGACGCATTTTGTTTGCCCGTCGGCTGTGTCAATGACTGATGCAGGAAAAGCAAAAGGCCTGGCAGCCCGGCAAGAACCAGCAACAGTCCGAAACAAACGGACATAGCAAGCGCGCTCTCATTGGCGATGCCGACCATCCCAAACAACCAAACTGCACCCGCTTCGCGCAACCCCCAGCCGGCGTACGAAACAGGGATCAATGCAATTAGAAAAATAACGGGGACAACCAGTAGAAATGTGATGAAATCAACATTGATACCGAGGGCGACTCCAAGCAACGCATAGGTAACAATGCCATTGAAATGAACGATTGCCGAAGTCCACGCCTGCTCCCACAAAGGAGTGCCTTTTCTAAATGCCCATACATCGCAAAAAAGCTGGATTAATTTGAGAAACGCCGGCTTGAGTGTAGGTAACTTTGAAATACGATGCGCAGCCCATGCACCAAGAACAATGGTCAGCCCCCCACCCACGGCAATGACCCCCAAAGCAATGACCAACTCACGATGAGATGGAAAAAGATTGGTAAAAAGCGGTAATGCAATTGCAGTAGCCAGCAACAAAAACACAAAACCGGAAAGCCGATCCAGGATCGCGGATCGGATAGCCATATTCCAGCCCAATGACTTTTTGAGTATGGCTATTTTGATAACATCCCCCCCCAAGCTTGTGGGCATAACCTGGTTGAACCACAAACCGACAAGATGTGCACGAAGCGAAGTTGAAAGATCAAGTGCCCCCCCCAAAACGCGAGCGACATATACACATCGCAAAGCGGAAAAAACCTGAGCCACCCAAAAAATTATCAAAGCGATAAACATCAATGAATATTGCGCTTGCATTAATACATTACCCACGGCTGCCCAGGCAATGGAACGAGACACAACATAAAGTGAGGCGATACTGACAACAACTTTCAGTACAAACACCAGGATGGACTTCAATGGATTGATCCGTCCTGCGCGATCCTGTTTTTCTTGTCTTCCTCATGATCAAGAGTTTGTCGGAGCAAACTTATTTCCTGAACCATCAGGCGGTTGTCTGACTCCAATCGGTGTACTTTGAAAGTCAGCCGATGTACAAAAATGAAGAGGATGGCGAACAGCATTCCGAACATTACGACGAACGGAAACCCTACCCCCGCGATGTTAGCTAACCAATACGCAAACTGCGGAAATGCAGCAAACACGATCGGGACAATGGCCACCGTGGACAACATGACCAGATCATAGATATCCAGTTGGCGCCGTGCTGTTTTGCGAATGATAAAAAACATGTATCCAATCGCAAAAATTGTGATGACAATTACGGTCTTTAGGGCAGTGGCAGGCATCTGAAATATTCCTGAATTATCTCGGTGATGCCCGCATAATCCGGGCTAAAACAATGTAGCCAAGCACCCGAAGCATATAGATTATTGGCTTTATGCCGATAATCGAACTATTCCCGTGTTCCCGTGCGCGCATCTGGACCGGTACCTCTCCAACAGCGAATCCCTCCTTGAGTGCCCAGGCTAGTGAAATCGGTTCTGGAAAATCATGCGGGTAGTGCTTTACGAAGAATTTAATGGCCTTGCGATCCATCAACCGCATCCCGCTTGTTGGGTCGGTCACAGCACTTTGCGAGAACAATGTATTCAATGTCCAAGCAATTGCCTGTCCGCCAAATCTCCGTACCCAAGTCGAGCGAAACGTGTCATTCTGTAAATATCGACTCCCAATTACGATTGAGCTAGGTATCTTCCGATACGCTTCCAACAACTTGGAAATTTCGCGTGGTGGATGCTGCCCGTCACCGTCTATCTGTACGCAAAAATCGAAACCATTGCTTTGAGCGTATCTGATTCCCGTCTGAACTGCACCCCCTATCCCGAGGTTTCTCAGCAACTTTACGGTTGGCGAAAATCGGCTAGCAATTTGGAAAGTCGCGTCTTCCGAGCCGTCATCGACCACTATCGTTTCGTAGCCCTGTTGACAGCCTGATATTTCCTCTAACAGCGCAGCAATCGCGCCCTGCTCGTTGTAGCAAGGAATGATGATCAGAACGCGTGGCGCACTCATGACTTTCGGCTAAACTTTTGGGCAATGGCGAACATCAGTACGTGCCAGTAGATATACGCTATCCGGCGGGGTAGGTTCTCCATCTTTGTTTCCGGAGTACCGATGATCGCCCGGATCCCCTGCAACCATATGTCAAACCCGCATTTTAGTTTCTGGACAAAGAAAGTCCTGATGAGCATCTTCCGGCGACGCGTTAGCGTTTTGTAGTTGGCGCGCCCCTTTGGGGAAAAGCTGATTAACACGGTTTTGTCGGTTAGGGAGATATCATTTCTTGCGTGAAGCTTGCTTCCGGCAAACGGGGCCACTACAAAAACCGCCACTTCATCCAGGCCTGCCTTCACCATTTGTGAAAGATAGTCATTCGATGCCTGGAAATCGCTTTCTGTCTCATCAGGATGCCCAACCAAGAGGCAGGCTTGCGTTCGAATCCCCTGGGTTCTGCACGTTGAAATCAAGTCGATGCCGTGTTGATGGTCAAACTTTTTCCCGATGACTTGCATAAGTTTCTTGCTACCAGATTCCGGGCTAATTGAAATGTAGCGGCAGCCTGCTTTTGCGAATAAAGGAACCTTGTCAATATGGAGCGTTTCAGCCTTGGTGCCACTTACGAAATAAAATCGGATATTGGCTTTGCACTCTATCAGTAGTTCACATATCCTCTCCCAGCGTTGATGCTGAACGGTTGGATTCAGGTCTTCTACTTGAAAATCATGGATGCCGAAGCGGTCGCGTAGCGCAAGTAGCTCCTCAACTACGTGTTCAGGTGCATTCCCGCGCCAGCGACGACTATTCGTTTCAGGGACGACGCAAAAATCGCAGGGATACGGACAACCTCGCGAAGTCAATATAGGCAGGAATTTGGAAGTCTTGGGGCCGTGCGAATACGGAATGCTCCAATATCCCTTCAAATTGATGAGGTCCCATGCCGGTATTGGGTAGTGCATACCTTTCACAGTCATTCTTTCGGGAACCGGCGAAGAATCCCGGCTGATCAGGTTTTTTGGAACCGGTGCTAATCCAGGCTCTACAAGTTGGAGTTTAATTTCCTTCCAGTTAAAGTATGGCTCACCGCAAATTAACAGGTCCGCGCCCGCATCAAAGTAGTCAGCGGCCACTCGTTGTAGAGAATAGGCCGTGACGGCTTGTGAATTTTCCAGAATAGCAATCGGAGCAGCGGGAAAGAACTGTTTTAGCTGCTGGACGATTGAGAGGAGCTCCCGATGTGACATGTAAGAAATCGCATATAGGACAAATCCCTCTGCTTGGCGAAGATCATCTCTATCCACGTAGTCATTTATCGAATCACCTTGGAGGAAATAGTCTCCGGCATCCGACAGCCGCCGGGGGTTGTTCCCGAATAAATCGACGAGCGAAATGGCATCACCTTGCTCCCGTGCATAAGCAGCTAAGGTGGCCAGTTCAATTGGCCAATATGGCACTCCGGAGCCGAGAAAGTCCCCCTTCTGTATTGCCAGCCTCGGCGAAATCAATGTCAATTTCATTATCAATCAAGCACCGGATAGTGATTGGTGCGCTCCCGCTCCTGCTGCCACGGTTGAGGCTTGCCCTTACTTAACCAATCCGCGAAACCGTACCCAATGTCCATCGCATCCAAAGTGCCAATGTAGTTGAAAGCCCCCTGGCGACCAATGGTTCGGAAGTTCTCAAACTGATCCAGCGCCTGAATAAGTTCGGCAAGACCAGCCTCAAACCCCGTCCGGAAAACCGGATAACTTTTGGGCAGGCGGATAACCCGCTGATCCAATAGCCTGAATCCAGAATAGCCCATATCGGCCAAGCCCTTTACAGCAGCAGCGCACAAACCGTCATCATCCATCTCTGCAAGCGGCCGACCTGGTCCACTCATGATTTCACAGCATACGATACTGCCCTTCCTTGTCATTTCCGGATCAAATGATTCCTGCTCGCTTATTCTGTGAAAAACAATATTGGGGTCAGGCACAAACACCCAGGATTCATCAAACAAACTTGCGCAATCAACGTGCAAGAAGACCAACAGCAAATCATTTAGAGTGACGACTTTGTCTGCCAGCTCCGGCAGGTGCTTCGGCAATGAAGCTCCTAGCAATCTGGTTGTAAGCGACAACGGCAAGGTAGATACCACATAGTCATTCGGTCCGACTTCAATCCGGCCTTGAGTTCCAGCGGACTGATAATGTATCTCGTGTATTCGGCCCTTATCGGCAACGAGCCGCGTAACGCCGTGCTCCAATAAGAACTTACCCGTGGTGCGGGACTTCACTTCAATTGCCGACCATAAACGACCCAACCCACCTTTTGGGTAGCGGAATGTCAGCGCTTCAAAATCACTGTTCTTCTTGAGCTTCAGCAAGCGACCGAGAACCTCGATCAATGAGGGCGTTTGCACACGGCCACGCGAGAGCTTGACATCCAACTCGCGTGGATCGCCCCATAGTTTCATGGCGATAGGCTTGAACAATACCTCATACAATGGCGCGCCCAGACGATTAGTCAAATCTTCCTCAAAGGTATTGGGATTACTTGATCCAACAAGGCTTGCCAAGCGGGCGGTGCCATATCCAATCACCATACGAATGAAAGCCGGAACACCGAACACACCCGCCAGTGAAAATGGCGATGGCGGGTAAGGCAAATAATGCCCATTCATATAAATACTGCTAATTTTGTCGCGGGTGAGCCAGTCGATACTGGGTAACAAAGTTTCTACTCGACCGACCAACTCCTTGTCCAACGAAAAAATCTTGTGTGGGCCTAAGTCATGCGTGCCAATTCCGTTCCACGTTACAGTCTTAGCCAATCCACCGAGATGCGGTCCTTTCTCCAGAAGAACGAAGTCCCCGCCATTTGCATCATTCAGCCCGTCAGCAACTGCCATGCCAGCCGGGCCAGCACCAAGAATATAAGTTGTCATTTCTTGAGCCTTGCCAAAGCAGTCGTTTGACTAGCGTAATAAGGAATTGGAATTCTTTGTATGAACTCAGGTGTCAGGCGAGTTATTAGCGCCGTAAGCGGAATCCGATAGTGAACCGCCATTCGTTCCAGATATCCGAACTCCAGCGTTTGCCAATATTTTTGAAAGTGGAATGCCTCGAAGCCTGTACGAGAACAAATATCCAGAATTGATTTTCTCGTAAAGTGGTGCAAGTGCACCGAAAGAATCCACCAAAAGCGTTTACCCGCCAGTTTGGCCTGCCAAGTACCAATGTCAGGGTAATTGATCAGCAGAATGCCGTTCGATTTTAGTAACTTGCTAATTTCCATCAGAGCTGATTTTGGGTCGGGCAAATGCTCAATCACATCCCACAAGCACACCATGTCAAAACTTCCGTGAGTAAGGGTGTGACTTTCAATGGTACCTTGCTCAATTTGCAGCCCCCGCGCTTTGCCGCGAGCGACCAAGTCTGCCGAAGGTTCCATCCCATACGCTTCATAACCATACTGTTTTGCCGCATCGAGAAACGCCCCGCCAGCAGTTCCAATATCCAACACCCTTGCTCCAGGGGCAGGTAAATACTTGGCGTGTTTTTTCAAGGTCCGGTAAAAACTATAGACACGCATTGGATATTGGCTATCGTGCTCCCCTTCTTGGGAGGCCATATACCCCTTTACAATTGTCGCGGCATCATAGCGAGGACTTTCGAAAATCATACCGCAATCGATACACTTTACTATCCGCTGCGTACCCGGTACGCCTGAACCTGCTCCGTATAATTTAGCGGGGTCTGACTCACCTACCCATGGTTCAAACATCACCTCTTCTTGAGGAGAGTCACAAACTGGGCATAACTGTTTAAATTTTGCTGTCATATATTTTCGCTAAAAAGTTGATGTTGAGCTTCCCACCGAAAAAAACGTTCGTATCAGGCTCTAAGCCAAAAACAGCAAAGTCATTTTTCGCAGTCTCGAGAGACCATCCATGCGCACATCCCATGCCAGGCAAGCGCCCTATACTAGGATTTGGCGATTTAATACTTCTCAAAAGTATTTTGAAAAAAAACAGCGCCGGCTCATTGTCTTAAGCGCAGTCATGGCAAAGTGACGCGGGAGAGGTAAAAGGTGTGCGCTGTGGATTCCAGCATGGCAATTTTATGTATAGTGACTTGCGTATCCTTCGGGCACAGCGGGCGAAAACGGAGGACGCCTTCACTCGCGACATAGAGCGAAGAAAATGGGTAGGTCGCCGAAATGGCGTAGCGTCGACGAACGCCATCGCCTTTGAAATCAATTGGAAGTGCAACAAAAGGAACATCAGGGCGTGGATACCGTGGCTCGTACGAAATATAGCCACCTCGACAAGATGTCCCCGGCGGGGGAGCAATGGTGAGTTCGAGCGTCCAGACCTGGTTATAGCCTAATAGGTTATGAGGGGGGCGAGGTACATCCACCGCGAAAAGCCCTTGATCGCCGCTGACTTGGTAAATCCCATTTTGCATGGCGACCACGTTGTTCGAATTCGCAATTTCAACCATGGGATTGGTCAATTCCAACAAGGTGCGCACGGGTGCTCGTTCAGTGTTTGGCTCCAGTGCGTCGCTCAAGCGTCGATGCCAATGCGCCGTCATGATGCCTACGGCAACCAACATCACCAGTCCGAAACGCGGCAGGATTTTGCCGCTTGTCCTGTCAAAATTGACCCAGAGACTTATTTCGTATGGCGTCACCGAAAACTTGGGGCGCAACCCATACAACAGCCGAGCTACCCCACAACTCGCAAGAATGATAAGCCATATTTCCAGCGACCCCACGCTAATGCGTTGGTTATGCACCACTATAACCAGTTGCCCGACTTGCAGTACCACGGCGCCAGCAAACCAAAGGCGCAGTGGGCGTGAACGAATGAAACCCAATCCGTAGAGTGCAAAACACCATTCAAAAACGCGCAACGCTCGGATACTATAGAGTTCAACTGGAAACTCAGCGCGGGAAAAAAACATTACCGCACCGAGCTTGTAAGACGCCCATTGCCATTGTTCAATGAGCGAGCGATCAAATATCATCGACCACCCAATGGTACGCAATGCACGATCACCGGCGATCGAAAGATGGTCTCCTTGCCAAGGATAAAGCAGCGACTGGACATCAAAGCCAAGCTGCAAATAGAATGGCTCAATTCCCAAACTTAACGGATGGTTGCCTAAATACAGAGCGGCCCCGCTCCCCGTCGAAATACCAAACAAACCAAACTGCAATGCGTTATGCAAACAATACGCGCCGACCGGAAGCAGTATGAGCGCGTGCGCCAGAGCTAACTTTCGCCAGGCAGGTTCATTACGCTGAACTCGCGATAAGACTGCCAGCGCGGGCAGCGATAGCAAAATGACCATCAACCAAATGGGCCGAGTCAGGAGACTGATGACACCGCCCACCACTGCCGCATACAGCCAGTTCTTGCCTCGCAAAACGAATTGGGTTGTACCAAAAATCCACAGCATGGTTCCCGCAATGAACAGCGGCTCGGTGAGAACCCAAGGAAAAAGGGGGGCGATGAGCGGAGAGAAACCATAGAGTAGCGCTGCGACCAGTCCCGCGAGTAGGTTGCCCAGCGATCGCGCTGTGAAAAAAATGAGCAACAAACTCGCTCCACTGAGCAGGATATTGGCCAAGACAATAGTGTCCGGCTGCGCGTCAAACAAAGCAGGCCAAACAACATTGAGCGGCGCGGTACGAGAGGACTCGGGCGCGGAGAAAAAAGCCAAGCCTTCCCTCAGCAATTGTTGGGCACCAGGCAAATAGGTCGAGACGGCATCAGAGGGGAGAATGTCGCTGCGCATTGCCAGCACAAGCTTGAGATGAAAAAACACAATACCGACGAGTGCGACGCCTACCCACGCCAGAATCGGTACAGACCGCAATCTGTTCACTAACGGCATAGTAAACGTTTTAATATCGGGGAGTTTTTTCATAACCTGCGGAGCAAATTTTACCATCTGAATCCAAGTATCTCACGCTGGGCTGGATTGAC
The DNA here is from genome assembly GCA_003153335.1 of Betaproteobacteria bacterium. Lineage (GTDB taxonomy): Bacteria > Pseudomonadota > Gammaproteobacteria > Burkholderiales > Casimicrobiaceae > PALSA-1005. The sequence goes on from PLYG01000111.1 coordinate 12,205, forward strand.
AAGAATCGTTTTGCGTTTTCTGGGGTCGGGTTTGGCGGTTCCGCGCTGTCAAAGCGCTGTGCGGACAGCACGATTGGCGCGATGTGCTGGACACGAACGCAGGCTTCCCGTGGGGCAAGCACTGAACCACTCCTCACCAGCTGATGAGCTGATCGACTTGCAACTCAGGTGAAGGATGTGCCGGCGGGTCCCATTCCGCGACGGTGCCTGCCGGCGGCAACGTATCACAGTCATCCTGCACCCGTGGCCAGCGGGCGGGGGTAATTCTGTTCGACTGACGCTGAGATTTACCTGGAAATATTCGAGGGGTGGTTTGTCGCAAGGTCCAAGGGCTGCTTCGTTTGGAGCCCCTTGTACAGACAAAGGCGATTAACAGTTGAGGGAGTTTTGCATGATAATTTCGCGAGCCGACGATCGTTGGAGCGGATTGACAGGACTGCGCGGTATCGCTGCGAGCAGCGTAGTTCTTTATCACTGCTGGGGCGTTACGGGCGCGCCAATGGCAATTGGCATCGGTGGAGCGCATTTCGAGCTAAGGCGGTTGTTTTCGGCTGGATGGATTGGCGTCGATCTTTTTTTTGTCCTTTCCGGATTCCTGCTCGGCTACCATGCGCTCACCCGGCCAGGTTATGTGACGACGCGCTCCGGTTTTCTCAAATATTTTCGTCGCCGCTTTCTTCGCGTGTGCCCAGCGTTCTATGTGCAGATGCTTTTCGTGATTTTCCTTGGCATTGTCGGCGTCTACACGATTCCACCCGTAACGCAAGTTGTTGCCAGTTTAGTGATGGCGCAGAATTTTTTTGTGTTGACGCATTTGCCCATTTTCCCCGTTTGGTGGTCGCTCCCTGTCGAATTTGACTTTTATGTCCTGCTCCCTTTGCTTGCCTTACCTTTGCTGAAGCAGCAGTCGATAACTCGCTACGTCGCAACGGCTGTTCTTGCTTCGTTTTGCTTTGAGTATTTGATACTGGAGATTGTCTCGCCGTACTACAAGGGCCTGATACACGAGATACCTGCTCGCCTGCAGGAGTTCTGTGGCGGCGTGGCCACGGCGGCACTTTGGGCTCGGTATCCGAATCTCGTGCAACGCTTTCGGGGTCTTTTGTTCCCTCTCGGCCTTTGCCTCATCGGCTTGCTGCTGGTTCTCGGCACAAACCGCTTCGATTCGATCGCGGCGACAAGTGGGCGGTGGGACACTTACGCTTTCCGTCCGCTATTGGCGTTGGCTTGTTGTCTATTCATTCTGGCCGTTTGTGCCCGGAACTCAGTTGCCCGCATGGTTTGCGAAAATCGCTTTGTGCTTTTTCTCGGGACGATCAGCTACAGCCTTTACCTATGGCATGCTCTTCCACTGTGGTTGATGCGAGACCACAACTGGTTCAATGGTTGGGGCCGGGGAGAATTCTACCTTCAGGTCCAGATTTTTTCGTATGGGATAGCCGTCGCAATCCTGGTTGCGACCAGCTCATACCTGGCTTTTGAGCGGCCATTTCTGGAAACGCAATCGTCGCGATATGATTCGCGCCAGAAGATCATGTTCACAATCTGTATTGGTGTTGCGTCAGTTGTCCTGGCGGCGATGTTCACCAAAGGCTAGGAATCTGGCGAGCACCTGCGCTGGATTGCGATGATTGGCCTACGTGCCCGCGCAAGGTATGATCATCGGTCGCCGACTATCCCCGGGGCCGCCTGGATGCCTTCGTTGCGAGCTTGCACATGACCCGACCCACTATTCCCACGACGACTGCGGAGTGACTTCGCGATGATCCGAGTACTGCTGGTAGAAGACGAACCCGGTTTCGCGGAACGCTTCGCGGATATCGTCCGCTCCGATCCCGAATTCGAGTTGATCGGTATCGCGCCCAACTGCGCGGCGGCGCGCGCGGTTCTCGCGGTTGAGCGACCCGACATCCTGCTCGCCGACCTCGGCCTGCCCGACGGCAGCGGCATCGACATTATCCGCGAGACGGCGGCGCGTTATCCGGATTGCGACATCATGGTCGTCACCGTGTTCGGCGACGAAGACCATGTGCTGGCCAGCATCGAGGCGGGCGCGGCGGGTTATGTGCTCAAGGACAGCATTCCGGGGGAATTTCTTGGATTGTTGCGGCAATTGCGCGCCGGGGGTTCGCCCATCACGCCGGTAATCGCCCGCAAGCTCCTGACCCGCTTCAAGGCCGATGCTGCGCGCAATCCCGAATCGAAAGCAACAACCGCGCTGGACGCGCCGCCGGGAATCCTGTCCCCGCGCGAGACTGAAGTGCTGACCTACATCGCCAAGGGCTTCAGCTTTAATGAAATAGCCGATCTGCTCGGAATGTCGGCGCACACGGTCACCACGCACGTCAAACGCATTTATCAGAAACTGGCGGTGCATTCCCGCGGTGAGGCGGTATTTGAAGCCACCCAGATGGGATTGCTCAGGCAGTAAGGGCTGCCGACTCCCTTGAATATCGGCTGCGGTCTGCACATCTGTTACGCCATGCGCCGCCTTTGGGGTATCGTCTGCATGGCGCTTGCCCTGTTTCCTTTGCTCGTGGTGCACGCCGCGACGGCGGCGCCCGCGGCCCAGATCAGTGCCGAATCATTGCACGACAACAGCGAAGTGCCGCCTCCTGACGCCGCGGCATGGACTCAGCAGACGTTGCCTGACAACTGGAACATCTCCCGGCGCGGCATCGGCGGCACCGTTTGGTACCGATTCGACTTTTCGGTTGCCGACCCCAACGCAGTAGTGTACGCAATCTACCTGCCGCGGGTGTCGATGAACGCGGCGGTCTACGTCAACGGCCTCCTGATCGGCAGCGGTGGCTCCTTCAACGAGCCGGTGGCGCGCAACTGGAACCGGCCGCTCTACTTTCTCATCCCACCCGGCCTGCTGAAGGAAAACGTCAATCGTGTGCACATCCGCGTGCGCGGCTATCCCGACCTCGATGGCGGGCTGACCGCACCTGTCATCGACGCCGACACTGCGTTGTCCGGGGAATACGAAAGCGCGCTGTTCTGGCGCATCATCCTTGCCCAGACGACCAGCCTGCTCATTGTCGCCGTCGGCATTTTCATGTTGATGCTGTGGGTCCGGCGCCGCCAGGACGCCGCCTTTGGCTACTTCGGTTTTGCCTCGCTGTTGTGGGCCTTCTACACCGCCGATCTGTACGTGCGCGACATTCCGGTGCCGACGTTCTACTGGGAACTCGCCATCCGGTCCGCGTTTCACGGGTTCGCGCTGTTGCTTGCACTATTTGCCACGGACTACGCCGCCGGCCCGGGAAAAAGCTGGCGCTGGTTAAAGGCGCTGTTTTGGGGAATGCTGGCCGTGGTCCCTGTGACGTTCTTCCTGGGCGGACCAGGTGCGCTGTTCGTGCTGTCGAACTTCTGGCACGTGACGACATTCACAGCAGTCTCGGGTGCGACGCTCGCGGCGCTCGTCGTGGCTTGGCGGCGGCGAAGCTGGGAGGCCATAATATTGATTGCAATCGGTTTTCTGACGATTGCCTTCGCACTCCATGACGTGTTGATGAAAGGCGGCTGGATCCCCGACGACCGGGTCAATCTGCTGATGTACTCGGCGCCGCCGCTGTTTCTGGGAATCGGCTGGCTGCTGACCGATCGCTTCATCCGGACTCTGGCCGAAGTCGAAACGCTGAACCGCGAGCTGGAAGCGCGCGTCGCCGAAAAGAGCGCGGCGCTCGAAGCGAATTACTCGCGGCTGGCCCAGGCCGAAAAGCTGCATGCGCTGGCCGAAGAACGGCAGCGCCTGATGCGCGACATGCACGATGGCGTCGGCGGCCAGCTGATCACGGCGCTCGCAGCGCTGGAAGGCGGCAGGACAGCACCCGCTGATGTCGCGCAAATCGTCCGCGAGTGCATCGACGACCTGCGGCTGGTCATCGATTCGATGGAGCCGATCGAGGACGACTTGCTGGCGTTACTCGGATCGCTTCGCTACCGGCTGGAGCCGCGCCTGAACGCCGCGGGCATCCGCCTGGTCTGGCAGGTCCGGGAACTCCCGCCGTTGCCCTATCTGACCCCGAGGAACGTCCTGCATATTCTGCGCGTCCTGCAGGAAGCGCTGACCAACGCCCTCAAACATGCGGGCGCCACGCGGATCACGGTGACCACGGGAATCGACGAGGCTGCAGGCGGGGCGCTGATCAGCGTTGCCGACGACGGACACGGGTTTGTGCCGGAGGCGGAACGCGGGAATCGCCCCCCGGGCCGCGGAATTGGCAACATGCGCCGGCGCGCCGAGGCGGTGGGGGGCTCCATCGCCATCGATAGCGGTCCCCGAGGAACCCGGATCACGCTGGCACTCCCGCTGCGGTGAACAGCCCCGAGTGGCTCCCCTGACTGTACCGTGTTCGCGGTATAGCGCCGATGATGGGCGCCGCCTACCATCCTGATCATCGTGTATCAGGAGGCACCACACATGACCGACAGTCAGTTTCTGGCCTCGGGCCTTTTCGCTCTATCCCTGTTCGCAGTACCGGGCATCGATGTGCCCAATGTCGGCATCGACGGCATTTCACTCGCCAGCGGCGCGGAACTCAAGACCGGGGCGTGCAACGAGGTTCGCGTGTTCGTCAAGGCGGCGCCCACCTATCAGGGCAATGCCCGTGTGCAGCTGGTATTGCGCGAAGCAGGCGGCGACCTGGTGTTCAGCGGAACCCGCACTGTACCAGTCACTGCCGGTGGTGAACAAACACTGGTCTTTGACGGCATCCCGGTTCGTGCCGCAGGGCGGCACCTGCTGCTTGCATCGGCACTGGCGGGCGACTCCACCGAGTCGGAGCTCGGGCTGAACGTCGAAGGGGCCTGCAACGCATAGTCTTTGCGAGAGAATCTGTCTGAGTCTGGCGGATGAGAATATCGGCTAGAATACCCCGCTCTGCTCTGCTTATCCGGAAAAACGATGCCCTTGTCTCTCTGGCGAACCTTGTTCCTTGTTGCGCTGTTGTCTGGCGGAGATGCGCTCGCGCAGACGACGGTACTGGGCCTGGGCGCGCACGAATTCGCGGTCGCCCGGCAAACCGGCTCGGGCTTTCAGTTATTCGAAAAGGGCTTCGGTTCGCGCTGCGGCGTCGATGCGCTGGGAGGCGAGCCATCGCAGACTTTTTCGGTCGTCTCGAGTTTCGAAAATGGTTTTGGCGACAGCGTCTGCGAGCATCGCTTGTTCCAGGGCAAGGTGCTGCAAAACGGCTTCCGGCTGCGCACCTTTCAGGCCTTCAAGCGCTGCGAGCAACTCGAAGGTACCGTCTGGGTCCCGATTGCCGAATTCGACGGCTGCCCGGAGATCAGCGTCATGCCTCCGACCTTGGGCCAGTCGAGCTTGTCTACCATTGTTTCGGTCCGGGTAAAGGGTTCCGGCGCATTCATACGCAAGGCCCGCCGTGCCGTCATCACTTACCGCTACGAAATCGAAGGCCCGCAGGACACGAGTCCCTGGGTCGCGGCACAATAGCCGGGAAACCCGCGCTTGGTGACGCGGTCGAACGCGCATTAGCAGTCTGTAAGTCTTCCCAGGGACGAAAGCCAACATGGAACGCCGAGATTTTCCAGCAAGCACGGCCGCTTTAGCCGCATTGAGTGCAACGCTCGCCGACGGCCGGCAGGCGCGCGCAGCCAAATGGATCGAAGGTCTGCCGGCTGCGGCCGACATGGTGTGATGCGCATTGTCTGAACAGAGGTCCGGGGCGGAGAGCAAATTCGGTGCGACGGACGCCGGTGGCGCCGCCAACGTCCCGCCCGGCAGCTTCTGGATATTCGGCTATGGCTCGCTGATGTGGAACCCGGGTTTCCCGTTTGAGGAACGGCGCTACGCGGTGCTGCCCGGATTCCACCGGCGCTTTTGTATTCGCTCTACGATTTACCGCGGGACACCCGAACAGCCGGGACTGGTGCTGGGCGTCGATGCCGGCGGCGAGTGCCATGGCATGGCGTTCCGGGTTGATGCGTCGCGGCGGGACGAGGTGCTTGGGTATTTGTATGAGCGCGAACTGCCCTCAAAGGTCTATACGCCGACCTGGGTCTCGGTCCTGATCAATGGCGAGCCGGCCGAAGCGCTGACTTTTGTAGTCAAGCGCGATCACCGCCAATTCACCTGCCTGTCCGAGGATGAGATGGCGGCGATCATTGCCTCGAGCGCCGGCGCCAACGGCAGCAATTTCGATTACCTTGAGAAAACTGTGCATGCGCTACACCAGCTCGGCGTCCCGGATCCCGATCTCGATATTCTTCACCACCGTGTCTGTACGCTGCGCCGAGAGGGCAAAAACGGATCGGCCGCGAAATCCGCGGCCGATTGATCAAAAGCCTGCCTACCTTAACAGACTGCTTATTTGGGGTCGAGACGCAGCTTGGCGTAGGAACCGGGCGCCGGCTCGAGGACCTTGAGTTTGCCTTTGCCGGGGATGCGTGGCGCGACCTGAGGCCCAAGCTTGTCCCCCAGCCATTCGCGCCAATCAGTCCACCACGAGCCATCGTGCTGTTTCGCACCTTCGAACCATGACTCGGGCGAGTCCGGCAGTTTGCGATTGGTCCAGTAACCATACTTGTTCGCCGCCGGTGGATTGATCATCCCCGCGATGTGACCCGAGCCAGAGAGCGTGAAGGTGGATTCTCCTCCCAGCAGCTTCGGCCCCTGGTAGGTCGCCTTCCACGGCGAGATGTGGTCTTCCAGCGACGAAACGAAGTAGCTCGGGGTCTTGACCTTGGACAGATCGATCGGCACGCCGTCGAGCGTGATGCCGCCCGGCTCGCGCAACCTGTTGTGGAGGTACATATTGCGCAGATAGTAGCTATGCATGTTGGCCGGCATCCGGGTCGAATCGCCGTTCCAGTGCAACAGATCGAACGGCAGCGGATCGCGTCCGAGCAGATAGTTGTTGATCACGAACGACCACATCAAATCGTTGGCGCGGAGCATGTTGAACGTCGCCCCCATCTCCGAACCTTCGAGGTAGCCGCGTTCGTTCATCTTCTTTTCGAGACTCTCGATCTGCTTTTCATCGATGAATACGTTCAGTTCGCCCGAGGCGCGAAAATCCGTCAGCGCCGTCATGAAGGTGGCCGATGCGATCCGCTTGTCCTTTTTCGCAGCCATGTACGCGAGCTGGGCCGCCAGCAGAGTGCCACCCAGGCAATAGCCGACGGCGTTGACTTCCTTCTCGCCCGTGGCCAGTTCGATCGCGTCCAGAGCGGCCATCGGCCCTTCGATCAGATAGTCGTCGAAGCTTTTTTCGCGAAGCGCCGCATCGGGATTGACCCACGAAATGACGAACACCGTCATGCCCTGATCGACCGCCCACTTGATCATGGAGTTTTTTTCGCGCAGGTCGAGAATGTAGTATTTGTTGATCCACGGCGGCATGATGAGCAGCGGCCGCTTGAATACCTTCTTGGTCGCGGGCTCGTACTGGATCAGCTGCATCAGGTCGTTCTGGAAAACGACCTTGCCGGGCGTCGTGGCGATATTGACGCCCAGCTCGAACGCCTTGGAGTCGGTCATCGAAATCTTGAGCTGTCCTTGACCGCGCTCGATGTCGCCCAGCATGTTCTTGAGGCCCTTGATCAGGTTCTCGCCGCCGGACTTGACGGTTTCGTGCAGCACTTCCGGGTTGGTAAGCGCAAAGTTCGATGGCGCCATCGCGTCGATGTACTGGCGCGTGAAAAAGTCGACCTTCTTTGCCGCGTCCGGGTCGAGGCCCTCGACTTCCGCGACGGTCTTGTGCATCCATCGCGCGGCGATCAGATACGACTGCTTGATATAGTCGAACAGGAAATGTTCCTGCCAGTCTTCGTGCTTGAAGCGGCGGTCGTTCTTGTCGGGGCTTGCGGCGGGTGCAATCGGAACGCCCATCATCTTCAGGGTCGAGCCCTGCCACAGGGCCATGTATTCCCACCAGAGGTTCATCTGCGTCTCGGCGAGCTTGACGGGGTTGGCCAGCATCTTCGACGCCAGGTCCATGTACGCGCGGGCGATGCCGAATTCGTCCATCGCCATCGACTTGCCGGACTCCATCTGCTTGTTCACGAACTCGCCGAGCAGACTCGAACCCCTTTCCGCGGCGCGTGCGAACGATTGTGCAAGCTGCGCCGGATCGGGCGCCTTGAGCTGCTGTTCTGCGTTGGGTATAGTGGCTGCGGACATGCTCACTCCTGATGCGGGATGCTGGAAAATCGGACGACACCGTCGTGGCCGAGCGCTCGCTGCATTCGGCCGTGATGCCATAAATGATTCAGATGCGCGATCGCCTCTCCCATCGCGAAAAACTGCTGCTGTACGTCGAGTTTTCTCCGGAACAATACCGGCAGCAGATCGTGCGCCGTGACCGGCGCCGATGCGGCCGTCTGCAACTCGGCCAGGCGGTCTCGATGATGGTCGGCCAGCGCCTTGACGCGCGCGCGTATCCCGACGAACGGCAGCCCGTGCGAGGGCAGGACCAGCGCATCATCTGGCAGGCTGGTGTACTGGCCGATCGAATCCAGGAACAACTTGAGCGGGTCACCGTCGGGGTCGTTCGCCCAGACGCTGACATTGGTGCTGATCTTGGGTAAAAGCATATCCCCGGAGATCAGGACGTTGAGTTCCCGGCAATGGAACGACACGTGCTCCGGCGCGTGACCCAGGCCGATGATGGTGTCCCATTCCCGGCCGCCGATGGAGAGCGTGTTGCCACCGACGATGCGCCGGTACCGCTGAGGCAGTTCCGGGACCGCGCTCCGGTAGAGATTGCCGCGCGCAGCGTGATGCTCGGCGGCGGCCTGCGGCATGCCGTGCCGACGAAAGAACGCGGCATTGTCTTCCATCCGGAATTGCACGAGTTGGTTCCACACCAGATGCGCGGTGTAAAACTCGGCCTGCGTCGCCCAGAGCAACGGGTCATTTCCGAGGCAGTGGCCCAGCAACCACGCGGCGTTGCCCATATGGTCCGGATGGAAGTGGGTGGCCACGACTCGAAGCAACGGCAGGCCCCCGAAGTTCTCCGCGAAATGGGTTTGCCAGAGCGCGCGCGTGGCTGCGTTGCCATACCCGCAATCGATTGCTGTCCAGCCTTTGACGCCGTCGATCTCGTCGGCCAGCAGCCACAGGTTGATGTGATCGAGCGCAAATGGGAGCGGCATGCGCAGCCAGAGGACGCCCGGTGCAACCTCGATCACCCGACCGGGGGCAGGGATGACTGGGTGCGGAAAAAACAAGGTGGGCGGCAGGGGTGCGGTCACTAGGATGGACTCAGGCTGCGGAAAGCGCTGCACGGACTGCGTTGTGCAACGCAGCATAATGGCGGAGACCGCCTGATCTGTCAAGTAAATCATTGCGTTAAATCATTGCGTTATGTGCTATCTTCCGGCCTCGTCCGGCACTTTATTCGCCCTGCCATGGCTTCGCCTCCGGTCACGTTTTCGATTTCAGAGCTTGCCCAGGAATTTGCGCTGACGACCCGTGCGATCCGCTTTTACGAAGACGAAGGGCTGATCGCGCCGACCCGGAGCGGCCGCAATCGCGTCTACGGTCTGCGCGAACGCACCAGGCTGAAACTGATCCTGCGCGGCAAGCGGCTCGGCCTGTCTCTGGTGGAAATACGCGAAATCCTGGATCTCTACGACACCAATGTCGACGAAGTCCCGCAACTGCGGAAATTTCTGGAGATTCTCGAAAACCGCCGCGCGCTCCTGTTGCAACAGCGCGAAGACATCGACGTGGTGTTGGCCGAGGTCGACGGGCTGCTCCGGCAGACGCGCCGGCTGCTCGAACGCGGGCGCCGGGGCAGGGCCGGCTAAAGGCCCCTCCCCGCCGAATTGGTCGTGCTCCCGCCGCCCCCCGATGTCACCTTGGCCAACCCGTTCGCTTCGCGCGGACGGATGTTTTGCATGCGGCTTCCCGGCCTTGCCATCAGTTGACGTTTACGTAAACGTAAATTAGTGGCAGAATTCCATCACGCCACTTGACGCGGGATATCGCCCATGTTTACGCCTGTCGATCCTCTGTACGAAGAACGCATTCGCCAGAGCTTTGCACGCCAGGGCGCGATGCGGCTGATCGGCGCGCAGTTGACGCGCGTCGAGGCCGGCGCGGCGGACATCACGCTACCGTATCGCGCCGATCTGACGCAACAGCACGGTTACCTGCACGCCGGCATTCTGAGTACGATCGTCGATACCGCGGGCGGCTATGCGGGATACACTCTGTTTCCGGCCGATTCCAGCGTGCAGACCGTCGAGTACAAGCTGAACCTGCTGGCGCCGGGCGAAGGCGAGTTCTTCGTCGCCGAGGGCCGCGTGGCCAAACCCGGACGCACGCTGTGCATCGTGCAAGGCGAGGTCTATGCCCACGTCGGGGATCGCCGCACGCTGTGCGCCCTCATGCAGCAGACGCTGATCGTTTTGCATGGCCGGCCCGACGATGCCACCCGGAGAAATTGAAATGACTTATCCGACTCTGAACTTCGCGCTGGGCGAAACCACGGACATGCTGCGCGAGACGGTGCACGGTTTCGCGCAAGCGGAAATTGCGCCGCGGGCCGCGGATATCGACCGCACCAACCAGTTCCCGATGAACCTGTGGCGCAAGATGGGTGATGTAGGCCTGCTGGGAATCACGGTCGCCGAAGAATATGGCGGCACCGCGATGGGCTATCTGGCGCACATCATCGCGATGGAAGAAATCAGCCGTGCGTCGGCTTCGGTCGGATTGTCGTATGGCGCGCATTCCAATCTGTGCGTCAACCAGATACACCGCAATGGCAACGAAACCCAGAAACGCGCGTACTTGCCCAAGCTCGTTTCCGGCGAACACGTCGGGGCCCTGGCGATGAGCGAGCCGGGTTCGGGTTCGGACGTGGTGTCGATGAAGTTGCGCGCCGACAGGAAGGGCGATCGCTATATCCTCAACGGCAACAAGATGTGGA
>PLYG01000349.1 GCA_003153335.1 Betaproteobacteria bacterium
CCTTGAGCTTGATGGTGCCGGTCGTCAGGTCGGTCCCGTTGTCGACAAACGTGATTCGGCCCGGAACCGGCGGTTTGCCCGAATTGGCGAGGGTCGCCTCGACCTTGAGTCCTTCCTTGGCCAGGCGGCCGCGAATTTCACCCAGGTTCTGCTCGGGCACCGAAAAACTAGCGTAAATGGGCACGACCTGATTGATCGTGACCAGCGGCCCGGCATCGTTGGCTTTCAACATGTTGCCTTGCTGAATCATGATCTTGCCGGCATAGCCGGTGACCGGCGAGCGGATCGAACAGAATCCGAGCTGTAAATTCGCGCTGTCGATTGCCGCCTGGTCCGCCGCCGCGGTCGCCTCGGCGGTCTCGGCGTTGGTGCGAACCTGCTCGTACGCATCCTGGGAAATGAATTTCTTTTCCAGCAGATCCTTGTAGCGCACTTCCTGTGCCTTCGCCCGGTCCAGCAATGCCCGATCCCGCAGCATATTGGCCTGTGCCTGCGCCAGAGTCGCCTGCAGCGGCCGCGGATCGATTTCGAAGAGCAGATCTCCTTTCCTGACTTCATCGCCTTCCTTGAAATGGACGCTGTTGATCTGGCCGTCAATGCGCGCCTTCACCGCGACAGTGGTGTACGCCTCGACGTTGCCGATCGCCGCCAGCCGCACCAGCATCGTCTTCGAAACCGCCGCCACCGCGGTGACCGGCACCGGCGGCGGGGCGGCACGCACATCCGCGCGCGGTCCCCGGTTGAATTGCATGAACAACACCACGCCGGCCGCAGCGACCACGGCCAGGCCGATGCCAACCAGAAGCTGTTTCTTAATGGTCATTGGTAGCTCTCCTGCAAGGAAACGGACCCCCGGGCCGGGAGTGTAAGTGAAAATGCTGCGTGCCGCTGGCGGAGCAGGACATGAGGGTTGCCATGCACGCGACGCAGGCGGGCGACTCCTGCGCGGCCTGCTGCGGTGCGTACGTCTGGCCGGATCAAACGGCTGATTTTACTTTCCTGTCTTCCAGACCTTGGGGAAACGTTGCGACAATTTAAGAGCGCTGAAACACTTTGTAACAAAGTATGATGCGGACGCGAGCGCCAGGACGCGTTGCCACACCGAAGGAGTATCTCTATGATACCCGGCGGACAGGCGCAGTTCCGTATGCGCTGGAAGATATCGTTGCCAAAGAGCGATTCACGATGCGCACGAATCGATTCTGCGTCGAAATCGCCGGCTCCAAAGCCGTTCTGGCGGCGATACTCGTCGCTCCCCCATGGGCCGCGAGCAATGCCGGCGTCGTGCACGCAGCCGGTGTTGCAGGCGCAGGGCTGGAGGGGCGAAGGGACGGTGTTCTGCACGACGCCGTAGCTGCGCCAGTTACGGAGCGGAGTTCACGAAAGGTTGGGGCGCAGCCTTGGCTGTGGGGCACCGGTACAGCAACGAATTCAGGTGATGCGATTGATTTCCCCTTCCTGTTTTCGGGGATGGTTTGGTTACTTCTATGCACGGAACGATTACACGGGTTCACGCAATTTTCTGGTCACTGTTTTCGCCATTTTCTTATTGTCCTCGGGTGCCGTTCAGGCCGACGACAACCAGGGCAAGGTAACATTCCCGACGTCCTGCGACACAAAGGTGCAGGCCGAGTTCGAGATCGGCGCCACGATACTGCGCGAGCGCGACTGAATTGCGGCGATCTCCGCCGCCAACCTCGAGCAGCTGTTTGAGCAGAACCCCCAGCATTCGGGCGTTACACACAACGTCATCCTTGCTTACGATGCTCCGCCGCTCGCGGACAAGGGTCTTGCGGCTGCGCGGCGCTATGCGGGCATCGCGCCCGCCGTGCCGAATGCGCGTCACGCGACTTCGCACATCTACTCCACGCTTGGACTGTGGGAAGAGTCGATCGCCGCGACAGACTGGCCTCGAAATCGTGAACCCGGTCACGCGACCCTTTGCGCCAGGTGGTTTGTCGGCAAATGTCAGCAATGGGCACCGTACGCGTTGGGCGGAATTCTGCCAACAGCGATCATTGCCGCGCGGACGCCGTTGCCACCGTTTCAGCGCTGCCGGGCAACTTCCGCGCGCACTGCGCGACAATGCGCGGTTCTTGACGCGTGTCAACGACTGCCTCGAGCCAAGCGCTACGCTGGTGGCAATGATCGTCGGCGTAATGTGTCGAAGAGGTAATGCGAATGCAGCTCGCTTCTGCCGGGCGAGTTCGTTGTCGCGTGTCGCAAGCAACTATGCAGGAGAATGCCTTGGACAAGATCTGGTTGCAGCAATACCCGAAGGGAATTCCGACTGAGATCAGCGTTGACGAGTACACCTCGCTGAAGGAAATCTTTGAGCAAAGCTGCGGCAAATTTGCCGAGCTTCCGGCGTACGGCAACATGGGTGTCTCGATCACCTACCGCCAACTCGACCGCGCCAGCCGGGAGTTCGGCGCCTATCTGCAAAAGGTGATCGGTCTCCAGAAAGGCGATCGGGTCGCGATCATGCTGCCCAACCTCCTGCAGTATCCGGTGGCGCTGTTCGGCGTGCTGCGGGTCGGCATGACCGTGGTCAACGTCAATCCGATGTACACGGCGCGCGAGCTCGACTACCAACTGAACGACTCGGGCGCGACGGCCATCGTCGTGCTGGAAAACTTTGCGCACACGTTGCAGAAGGTGCTGGCCCAGACCCCGATCAAAACCGTCATCACGACGCAGATTGGCGATCTGTTCCCGTGGCCCAAGGGGCTGGTCACCAACCTCGTCGTGAAGCATGTGAAGAAGATGGTCCCGCAGTGGCACATTGCGAACACGGTCAAGTTCAGGGCCGCCTTGCGGGCCGGGCGAGGGCAAACGCTGGACGACGTGCCGCTCAACCATGACGACATCGCGTTCCTGCAATATACGGGCGGCACGACCGGTGTGGCGAAGGGTGCCGTCCTTACTCACCGCAACATGGTGGCCAATCTGCAGCAGGTGGCGGCGTGGATCGCCCGCGATCTCGAGGAGGGCAAGGAGACGGCCATCCTTCCGTTGCCCCTGTATCACGTCTACGCACTGACCTCGAACCTCGTGTTCATGAAGATTGGCGCCCACGTCATCCTGATCACCAATCCGCGGGACATGCCCGCCTTCATCAAGGAACTCGGGAAGCACAAGTTCACGGCGATTATCGGCGTCAACACGCTATACAACGCACTGCTCAACGCACCGGCGTTCGGGGCGGTGGCGACCAGGTACATCAAGATGGCCAACGCCGGTGGCATGGCCGTGCAACGCGCCGTGGCCGAGAAGTGGAAGCGGGTGACCGGCGTGCCGCTCATCGAAAGCTACGGGCTCACGGAGACATCGCCGGCCGCGATCTCCAACACGCTCGACATCAAGGATTGGACCGGAAACATAGGCGTCCCGATTCCCTCGACCGAAGCCGCGATCCTGGATGACGACGGCCGCGAAGTCGCCATCGGCCAAGTGGGCGAAATCTGCATTCGTGGCCCGCAGGTCATGAAGGCTTACTGGAACCGGCCCGACGAGACGGCGAAGGTATTTACGCAGGACGGATGGTTCCGTACCGGCGACATGGGCTTCATGGACTCGCGGGGCTGCTTCAAGATCACCGACCGCAAGAAGGACATGATCCTGGTATCGGGATTCAACGTCTATCCGAACGAGATCGAGAGCGTGGTGGCGATGCACCCCGGCGTGCTCGAGTGCGCCGCGGTGGGCGTTGCCCGATGACAAGTCGGGCGAGGCGGTGAAGGTGGTGATCGTGAAAAAGGATCCTAACCTGACCAAAGAATCCGTGATCGAGCACTGC